>NZ_AZXX01000019.1:0-525 GCF_000512995.1 Lachnoanaerobaculum sp. MSX33
ACCTTTGTAGGTGTTGCAGGTGGAAGTACAGGCATTGTTCCTGTAAACTCTCCGGTTGTATTATTTGTTATACTTCCCAGTGTTGTAGGATTTTGATCTACGCTTGAGCTTGTGTCCCAAACATATCCGTATATCTTTTCAAGATTTGCTCCTGATGTCGGTAATCCTTCCACAAATGTTGTTCCCGCCATATGTGGCACAACCTCACTTGCAAGTACCGTATTATCAACTCTGTCAAAGTATCTCTTTATCAGGTTGTTTCCTGAATCATTTGTATACTTAAATACTATTGTTACATTCTGGTTAGGCATCTTTGCAACAAAGTTACCGTTTGCCAAATCTTCATCAATTATCAGGTTATTTACTCCGTCATCAATACCGATTGTATATAGCGGTGTTGAAGGAGCTGTTCTACCCTGTGTAACTGTAAATGTAGAATATGAGAATCCTGTAATATCATTCTTCTTTGCAGCACTAATCTGCTGCTCTGCCAGTCTTGTTACCGTTGTTGTAGGTGCTATTACA
>NZ_AZXX01000020.1:0-3017 GCF_000512995.1 Lachnoanaerobaculum sp. MSX33
ATTATTTTTTACTTTTTTCTTCATAAATGCATAATCCCTTCAACCAAAACATTTTTTATCTTGTCTATATATTAAATTGTAGCAGTATTATTTTTACACTTTTTATTATACATATATGGAATCAATCTATAAATACTCTTGCATTTGGGCAGGCTGCCTTCACATCACTATTTATCTTCAAATGATATAGCTGAACTCTTCTCAATTTTTTAAATTTTTTCACCAAATATAAATTATCAAGTATATTCTCTTCCTCATATATGCCTATGTCTTCCTCATTATCACCCATATATGTAAGTATAATAGTTTCAACATTCTTAAAATATGCTAAATCAGTGATATCTTTCACATGATAGTCCTTAAAATTTATAGAAATAAAATTTAATTTCCTCAAAGACTTTTTCCATATAATACCCTTTATAGGCTTTTCTCGTCTTTTTGCCAAAGACATACGCTCTTGCCCCATAGTGTCTCTCACAGCTCTCAAAAATTCTTCATCTTTAAAAAAAGCTATTTTGTTTAATACAATCATACATATTAGAACAATTATTCCTAAACAAAATGATTCTGTATAATTCAAATCTGAATCTCCTCTCTATCTAACATTCACTCATATTCCTTTACTGTCATGGTACTAAAAATCTTCCGGATAATTCCGCCTATAGCTTTTTCTCTTCTCTTTTTTATCATTCTTCCGGCCCCCTTGTTGCGCCATTAATATCTTTGATTTTTCGCCTGCAATACCATACACCCTCTAATCAATAAAGACCTTGGCATTTGGAAACATTGCTTTAATGTCTTCATTTACTTTCAAATTCTCTATACATATCCATTCTAACTTCTTAAAGTTTTTTATTTTATATATATTATCAAGTACATGCTCATCCTCATATATACTTGTATCACCCTCATATTCATGTGAATAACATAACATCAGTTGCTTTAAATTTTTAAACTTTTTCAGGTCGCTTACATCTTTTACTTTATATTCCCTAAAATCTATTGACACGTCCTCTAATTTCTCTAAATCCTTTTTCCAAATAATCCCAATTATCGGCTTATCTCTCTTGTCTATAAATGACATTCTATATGTATACTTTGTATCCCTAACCGCTCTCTCAAACTCCTTATCCTTAAAAAATGCTATTTTGTTTAATAAAAAGCCGCATATAACCATACACATAGCCATAATTATATATAACTTGTATTTTTTTCTCATTATCTTTTCCTCTCTACCGCACTTCTAGGGGTTATATTGTAGGATGTCATATAATACTTTTTCCTGTAATTCATATTCTGTCGGTCTATTATTAGTTGGCATAATCTTCATTTCCTTTCAATATATCTATATCTGTAAATCTTTTTTCAACATTATCATATACTGCATCTATTCTATAAAAAAACTTTTCCGAGTTATGTATATAGTCAATATATTGTTCTCTTAAATTCTTAAAATCATTTTCCGCAATATATGTTACTAAAATCGCATTGCTTAATAATTTTTCATCTTCAAATTTATCTAGCAATATTTTAAATTTCTTTTCAATATTTGATGCATCATCGATTGTCATTATCTCCGTAGTGTAATTACCCTTTTCGGCATACATCTTCATATCTGTATCTTTGTTCCAATTATCATCTAATCCAAAACCATGTGGCTCTATAAATACCTTGCACTCCCCATATATTGGCTTTGCCAACTCATATATATACTTTTCAAGTTCCGCTTTCTTAAGATATCCCACATAATTATCATGGAAATAAGTCATTCCGTCTTTATTTTCAACATCTACTACTACATGCCGGTACGGATTTGACTTGGGGTGAACGTACACACTACCATCATATATATACTCACTTTCAAACTTCTCTCCATATTTTTGCTGCATATAATACTCTGCTGCATTCATGTAATCTTTTCTTGTCAGCATAAAAATACTTACCCCTCTTTTTACCAGCATATCTCTAAGGAATACCAGTCCCACTATAAATACTATTATTATAAGAATACCTCTTATTGCTTCTTCATTCTGGCTTATTCTTCTTTTTTTCATTCTAATCCCTTAAATTTAAAAATACACATATATTCATTTATCTTAATAAACTAAATAATAACTTATAGATAACATAAATACATGGGCTACAAAACTAACTTCTATATTAAACTTATTTGCAATCTCTTCATAAAGTGCCTGAGTTGCATCCCCCACGTTATCACACTGCCTTGCTATGTCCGGTATCAACTGATATATTTGATTGAATGAATGCTGTAATGACTCAAACTGTGCTACGAAGCTCTCACTTGCCGCACCTTCCCATTCACCTTGTAATATGTTTATCAGATTTCTCATAGTGCTTTTTTCTGTAGTTCATCTTCAGTTTCAATATTATTATTTTCCATAACCATCTCTTCCTTTCATTACATATATATCTGAAAACCTGGTATCATTCTTTTTATCATATATACTATCTAATGAATAATAGTAATCCTTTGAATTATATATCTTGTCAATATTAATTTCCTCTAGACTGCTTAAGTTTTCTTGAGTAATATATGTAACATTTATAACATTGCATTCTAATTTATTTTCAATAAAAATACTGCATGTCTTATTTAATTCAGTTTCCATATTTTCTGCATTTTCATACGTAAATATATCTAATGCATAATTTCCATTACTTACGTATGTCATTAAGTCCGTATCTTTGTTAAAGCTGTCATCCAATGAAAAACCATATGGATGTATATATACTTTACACTCCCCATATATCGGCTTTACCAGCTCGTAGATATACTTCTCAAGTTCTTCCTTCTTAAGATACCCTACATAATTGTCATGAAAATAAGTCATTCCATCCTTAGTTTCAACATCTACTACTACATGCCAGTAGGGATTTGACTTTGGGTGAACGTACACACTACCTTCATATATATACTCACTTTCAAACTTTTCGTCATATTTTTGTTGCATATAATACTCTGCTACATTCATGTAATCTTTTCTTGTAAACATCAT
>NZ_AZXX01000021.1:0-2338 GCF_000512995.1 Lachnoanaerobaculum sp. MSX33
GTCTTTTACAAGCATAATCAATGTATTTATTACACCCTCTTTTATCCACTTGTTTTTAGACTTTTCTAATACTTCCTGATCAAAATCCTCTTTAAATATTTCGTATAACTCCTTCATTGCATCCGTCATCTTATTACTCTCCTTAACATACTTAAAATCATATTTTTCACATCATTCACCCCCTATTAAGTCATGTTCTTTTAACACACTTTTTCCTGTGCGAATATTGGCAACCCTCCTCTCCAATTCATCCATATTCTCTTTACTATAAAAAGGGTCCGCCGACACTTCAAAGGGTATTCGCCTCTCTGTATTTACCCTTGCATCATCAATTCTTAAACTATTTTGTGCCATTATTATCTTTATTCCTTTAACTATAACGTATTTTATTTACACTTATTTGTAAAAGCAGTCCATAAGTTATCAAGTTCCAAAGCTTCCGATACCTAATGATAAAATCATTTATTATTATTAATATAGCTAAGATAAAACTCAATATCAGATTACCTAAAAAATTATTACAAATACTTTTATCTAAGTATTTTCCAGTACCCTGTTCTGTTTGAACCGATATGTTCTATATACCCTTTTTCTTTTAAATTGGAAATCCCACGATCTACTGCAGTCTTTCCTTTACCTATTTTTTCTTGAATCTCTCTCTTTGTAATATTTGGGTTATTTTTTATTGCTTGAAGAATAACCATCTGTGTTTCATTTAAATCCGAATAACTTACATCTTTATTACCCTCTTTATTACCCTCTTTATTACCCTCTTTATTACCCTCTTTATCATACATAGTATTAATCCAATTAAAAGGAATCTTTACTATAATAGAGTTTTCTCTGAATTCAAATGCTTCTTTTCCATATTTCTCTGTGATTTTAGGAACACCTCTACCTGTCTTCTCACTGATATGCAGTTGCAAAAAAATCTCAGACAATTTTTTGTTGACAGGAATGGACTCACCTAAAAAGAACCCTTCTACAGTCTGTCCCTGTGGTATTGTTCCTCTTGATAAAATCTCAATCCTGTCAGAGTAAATCGTTACCATGGGTTCATTCATTTCTACCCACTTATTGTGTAGGAAGGCATTAATTATAGCTTCTCTAAAAGCATCTTTATCAAATAGAGGCACTTCTTTTCTTTCCACAACTCTATCTACCTCATCTGCTTGTATAATGTTTAATACATCCCCATATCTTAATATTTCATCTAATGTATATAACAAGCACTGAAATCCAAATTCACGTACTGAATACATATTGTCAGATTTACTTTTTCCGGAAAATATAGCCACTCTAACAGGAATATGTGAATTATCTGATAGCAACTGTGCCATAATATTATACTTACCATCCGCTGTATATAATCCTAGGTTCTTTTCATATTGTGTGGTATTCAGTTTTATTCCCTTTGCTCCATAATAAATTATCAGCTTTTCAAAAGATAATTCTTGATACTCACTTGCTGTATTCTCTATTGTTGGAAATCCGGTTCTCAAAATAGAAAATAAAAAAGATTCTTTTTCCGGATACTTTCTCAGCTTCTCTTTGCTTGATCCGATTCTTATATATCTCTCTTCCGAAAAAGAAGTAGGTATTGTCTTAGCTGCCGGAATAACCAATACAACCACTCTCTTATCCTCTAAATAAATTTCTTCAAAATGGAAATTAACATCAGGATATATTTGTCTGGCTAGAAAATGCTTTAAAGGCTCTCCTTTCACATCTTGATTCGGATCGAATTTAGTTCCAACCGGTTCATGCGTCTTATCATGAATCCCCCATATAAAGTATCCACACTCCCTACCTTCATAGGCTGAACTATTTGAAATTGCGGATATGTATTCTCCCAATTCCCTCGGATCATTCCAATTTTCTTTAAACTCAAACCACTCACGTTCCGTATCATATTGTCTAAGTTCATCAATTTTTGAAATCAATGTGCTATTCATATTATTTTACTCCCGACAATTTACTACTACATATATTAGATTATATCACAATGGTGATAGACCATACAATGTAACAAAACTACTACATTTCACTTATGAATATTAATAAGTGAATAAGCACATGTAACACATTTTCACGTATCACCTCTATTTTGAAGTTTTCTTTGAGTTCATACCTCTTTTTGAAAAACTTGGAGTTATCCTCATATAGTTGCCCTGTTTGATTATCGAAACCATCTGTGATAACTCATGAGATAAACCTTAGGATTAACTAAGAGGTTCATCAGTAACTACTCACCTTGCAGGCTTTCACAAAGGATTGACAACCTGTCTGTCATAATAAAAAGGACACCTTTTACAGTGTCCTCATTGTTTTAAGTCTT
>NZ_AZXX01000022.1:0-55267 GCF_000512995.1 Lachnoanaerobaculum sp. MSX33
CTAGCAGTAAATCGGAATGCACTGTTTTTTCATTTGTTGTTTTCAGTTTGGCAATGCAGAAACTGTCCTTAAAGTGATTGATTTTCAACATTTGCCCTGATCTTATATATTTCATCCCATTCTTTAGAACCTTGTCCTACTCCGGGATAGGCTCTGAGATTCTTTTCGGGATAAACATAAATCATTCTACCGCAGGAAGAAGTTGTACAAGGATTGTCACAACGACAGACACGCCGTTTGGACTTGTCTTGTCGGTTGTATTCCCATTTCATTTTTGGACAAACGAACTTCACTGGAGACAGCTTGCACCTTAAATGGGATTTACTTCCTTCATGTTTCATTGGAAGCGAAGAATCATGGGGGCAACAAGGAATACCATTTTAATTGAATGTATATTTAAGATTATCCATTGAGAGCTTAACTTTTAAAGGAATAAATGCTTTTTGGAAATTGAAATCTTTAAAAAGTGATTTGTAAATTTCAATGGTATCAAAGGCTGCATCACCAAGGAATATAGATGGTTTAATACCTGGATGTCTTGTTTTAAAGTCCTTTAAGGTAGGAAGTAAAGCTTTGGAATCAGCAAGCGATTTGTCTTCATCCGGGGACTTTGCTTTCTTTTCAACTACAATGTCAGGATGGGAAGCAAGATAATCCTTATTATAGAAATAAATGGAACGAACAATTCCAAGTCCATTGGTAATAATACCGAACTTGTAAGCGTAGCAGAAATGTCCGCTAATGTACTGCTGTTTAACCTCATGGTTTGATAAAGTTGATGTGGGCATAGAAGCGTATGCTACCTTATAAGGGTCATAAGAACTATCAAAATTCATAGATTTTGCATAGGATTTGAGTTGCTTGATAATGCGGTTGGCATATTTAGGATTATTTTCGGTTACATAAGCTTCAATTCCTGAAGTGTCAAACAAAAGCATAGAAGCAAGGTTGCTATCAATAGCTTGGCATATCGGTTCAATTATATCAACAAGCTTATTAAAAACAGATTGTAAGTCTAATAAAAAAAACTGTTTAAAACGAGTTATTTTAGAGGCATCAGGAACTTTGGTAAAACCGCAGAATTCTCTAAGATGTCCGGAATAATGACGGAAGACCGGTAAAAGAGAATCAGTAGGAATAGAAAACAGGCGTTGAATGATCAAAGCCCAAAGCATAGCAGTCAAAGGATATTTTCGATTTCTACCTGTGGCTGCATAATAATGATTGTAAAAAGAAAACGGAATAATTTCATCAAGGTCAATGTGATTTTTGAGCAGAGTAAGAAACTGAGGTTTGTCAGATTCAAAAATATTTTTACAATCTTCAAAAATATCTGCCAAAGAGAGTTGTTTTTGTGATATCATGGTAATGTCTTCTTTAGGGATGTGATTTATGTTTGTTGTAACTCCATTATATCACAAGTCTAGAGGAGATTTTTATATTCAGTAACAAAAAAGTGTCGTATTTATAAGGCTTTTGGTGTTTCACAATCACCTAATAAAATTATCAAATAGACAGGAGGTTCTATTAATGAACGTGAATACTGAGAATTCAGTTTCCATCAGGGAAGCAAACCGGAACTTTTCTCGTGTAGCTCGAATGGTCGATGAGAAAGGCTCAATTGTGATTCTAAAAAACAATTCTCCGCGGTACCTTTTGATTGAGTATAATCAGGTACTGAGAGAACAGACTGCATCTGATGAAGATATTCTTGCGCTGTCAAGGCGTCTCATTGAAAAGAACCGCGAGGTGTATGAGGCGCTTGCCAAATGATCACTCTCTCCAAAAAACAGGTTATTCTTTTTTACGCTCATTTATCCTGCTTCTAACTTTTCCAAAGACCTTGGAAGCGGAATAACGGACGTCGGATTTATTTGCGACCTCATCTGCTTCATTCAGTTTATGCTCGATGTCGTCTATGATTGCAGAGTATTGTTCAATATTATTTCTGAGATTGGACACGGGGCGAATATTAATCATAATGCCACCTCCTTATATCGTTGTTTTATCATAATTTTATCATAAAAACAATGTGGAGCGGTCGAAATTGATATAACTTATTCGGGAGGTATCATGAAAGTAATTATTATGCGACATTCAAGAGTAAAATATATATGGAAAAAATGGTATACCTCAGACGAATTTGATAAAGCCTGCAAAGAATACGATAGCTCTTTTGTCGAATACACTGAGCAAGATTTCCCGTATTTTAATCATAAAAATATTTATATAAGTACATTATCAAGAAGTAGAGAGACTGCTATAAGTATATTCGGACAAACCCACCTTAGACAAACTGAGTTGATAGATGAAGTGACTTTAAGGTCCGCTTTTGATTCAAAAATTAAATTACCTCTGTGGTTTTGGAACTTTGCAGGACGGATTCAGTGGCTTTTTAATATTAAAAGGCAGAGTGAAGGCATATTTAATACTAAAAAACGTGCAAAAAATTTTGTAAATATACTTTGTAGGGATGGAGAGGATGCTATAGTCATAACACATGGATTTTTTATGCATACTCTATTGAATGCTTTTAAGGATGAGGGTTTTAGATATGATAAATCAAATGTACATTATAAAACCGGAAGTTATGTTGTGGTGGAGAAATAATTATTATAATAGTATTATAAGAAAAAAGCTTTTGAACTAAAATTTATACCAACAAAAAGGAGACCACATGCCCCCGATAACTGTTTTAATTAAGCCTGCATCAGGTCTTTGCAATATGTCTTGTGAATATTGTTTTTACCATGATGAGGCAAGTAAGCGTTTGCAACATTCCTATGGATTTATGTCTGAGAAGACTTTGAAAAATACAATCAGAAAAACAATGCTTAGGGCGGAGGGGAGTATACATTATGCTTTCCAGGGAGGTGAGCCGACCTTATGTGGTATTGATTTTTTCAAAAAAGCATTGGCTTACCAAAAACAGTACAATAAAAATAATATAGAAGTAAGTAACGCCGTTCAAACCAATGGTTTTATACTGACGGATGAATGGTGTTCTTTTTTTAAGGAAAACAATTTTTTAATAGGATTGTCGGTAGACGGTACAAAAGAAATACACGATTCTTATAGACATTCAAAAAACGGAGACAATACTTTTGACAGAATAATAAATTCGGCAAAACTGCTTGATAAGCATAAGGTGGATTATAATATTCTTACCGTTGTTACATCTAAGGTGGCAAAGAATATTTCAGATATATACAGATTTTATAATAAGCAGGGATGGAAGTACCAACAGTACATAGCATGTCTTGATCCGATAAATGAAGTGCGTGGAGCTAAGCTTTATTCCTTAACACCAAAAGTTTATGGAAAGTTTTTAATTGATTTATTTGATCTGTGGTACAAAGATTATAAAAATGGAAAAGATCCATACAACAGGCAGTTTATAAATTATATAAATCTCGCAGGAGGATATATGGCGGAATCCTGTGAGCAACGTGGAGTATGTGGTATTCAGACAGTAGTGGAAGCTGACGGAAGTGTTTATCCATGTGATTTTTATGCTATGGATGAATATTGTCTTGGAAATTTCAATGAAAACAATATGGATGATATCAATAAAAAGAGGTCGGAAATCGGCTTTATAGAAAAGTCATTTAAGTTGGATAATGCTTGCAAAGATTGTAAATATTACAAGGTATGCAGAGGCGGATGTCAGCGCAATAGAGATTTAAATCCTGATACAGGATTATACAGTAATTATTTCTGTGAAGCATATAAGATATTTTTTGATGCCCATTATGATAAAATACTTGGAATATCCGATAGTTTAAGATAAATATGACTATATTCCGGATGCAAATTAGGCATATTTTAAAGTAAAAATCATTTTATACAATATAAATAAAAATATTGACAATAAAGCGATTTGGGTATATACTTACCACATAAGTAAACGGTTACGCAAACGATAATTTAACTTAGCATCCGGCTTTGATTTTAAAAGATTGGAGAAAGATTATTTATGAAAAAAGCTTCAGAAAAGGTAACCATAAAGGATATATCAAAAGAATTGGGTATATCGGCTGTTTCGGTTCACAGAGCACTTAGAGGAAAAGAAGGGATAAGCAACGAACTTCGTTCTAAGATTTTGGAAACAGCAGAAGAAATGGGGTATGTAGAAAATTATGCTGCAGCCTCAATAAAGAGAAAAACAAGTAAAGTTGCTGT
The DNA here is from genome assembly GCF_000512995.1 of Lachnoanaerobaculum sp. MSX33. Lineage (NCBI taxonomy): Bacteria > Bacillati > Bacillota > Clostridia > Lachnospirales > Lachnospiraceae > Lachnoanaerobaculum > Lachnoanaerobaculum sp. MSX33. The sequence continues at coordinate 4,183 of NZ_AZXX01000022.1, forward strand.
AGTGCTTCCAAAGGACAAATGGGAGAAAAAGATTTATTTTGATTATTTATGGCTTGGCATTAACAAAGGTGCACAGGAGCTTAAAGGACTGAATATAGAAATAAGTCCTTTTGTATGTGATAACGAAGAAGAGCAACTTGCGCAGTTAAAAGAGATTGCCGATAAGGGACCAGATGAATATGGCGGCGTTATTACAATTTCTTTTACAAGAGCATCTGAGGTACTCATGCAGTTTCAAAGGATGTTGGCAAAGGATATGAGAGTGCTTGTTATAGACGATCACATCGAAATTCCTGAAGGTCTTATCAGCATTCCGCCAAGAGAAATACAGGTGGGTAAAGTGGCAGCCGAGCTTGCAGGGCTTATTACTCAAGGTAACGGAAGAATACTTGTTTCCTGTGGACGTAAAGATTCAAAGATTCATGAGGGACGTTTGGAAAGCTTTTGTAATTATATAAAAGAAAATAAACCGGAGTTGATAATAGAACTTGTAACAGGATATACAAGAAATATGGATCATAGAGGCGAACTTTATAAAAATGCCTGTGAGGCGCTTGATAAGTACAGTGATATATGTCTTATATATGCACTTACCTCTCATGATAACAGGGCGTTTGTTGAAGCACTTGAAAAACATGGTAAGAATAAAAAAGTACCTATAATCGGTACCGACTTAAATGAAGAAACTTTAGAATTTCTAAAGCAGAAGAGAATGTCGGCGGTTATAGACCAAAATCCTTATGATAAGGGCTATATGGCCTTTAAGATTATGGTAGATTGCTTAATAAAAAACATGTCTGTACCTGATGTTATACCATGCAGAATTGATATCGCTCTTGAAAATAATGCGGATCTCTGTACGGATTGATTTTTTTAGAACTATATTTGCTGTTTTCCGAAGGGGAATACAGTTTAATAAAATATGTGAATATACATACTCAAGGAGGATTATATGAAGAGAAAGTTTTTACAAAAGGTTGGAGTTGCAGTAATTTCCGGCGCAATGATTATGTCGGTACTGGCAGGTTGTGGTAACAATTCAGCCAAGGAAAGTACTACAGCAGCTCAAGCATCAAGCGAGGGCACAAGCGGTGAGTCAAAGGATGGTGAAGCTAAAGGACCTGATTACAGCGGAGTTAAGCTCGTATACTGGTCAAACTGGGAAGCTACAGAGCCGCAGGGAATTGTTATTGCCGAGGCCATAAAAGCTTATGAAAAAGAAACCGGTGTAGAAATTGAGGTAGAGTTTAAAGGACGTAAGGGAATTAAAGAAGGTTTGATTCCGGCACTTGATGCAAAACAGCAGGTTGACTTCTTTGACGGACAGGGAAATAAGAGCAATTATGGTGATCGTATTATAAGTCTTGAGGATCTGGTTAAAGAAAGTGATTATGAGTCACGTTCAAACCCTACAATGATGAAGCTTTTCAGAAGCTATAATGAAGGTGTGCTTAAAGAGATTCCATATCAGTTCAAGGCAAACGCTTATTTTTACAATAAAAAGCTGTTCAAAGAGGCAGGTATTGAGAAGGTACCTACAAACTGGGATGAGTTCCTTGCAGTATGTCAAAAGCTTAAAGATGCCGGAATAACTCCGATTACAACCGATGATGCATATGTACCACAGGCTTTCGGTATGCATCTTGGAAGACTTGTAGGAAGTGAAGGCTTAAAGGAAACAATTAACAACAATGAGTGGGACAGACCTGAAGTTTTACAAACAGCTAATGACTTGGCAGAGCTTGCCTCAAAGGGTTATTTCTCAGAACTTGTGGCTTCAAATGTATTCCCTACAGGACAGAATACTGAATTTGCTACAGGTAAGGTTGCAATGTATGCTGTAGGAACATATGTTGTGAATGAAGTTAAAAATATTACAGGACCTGATTTTGAATGGGGATTTTTCGGATATCCTGAAGTTAATAACGGAATTAACGGCACAGAAGCTATGATGATTGGTGGACAGAGCTTTGCTATTACTTCAGTATGTAAGAATAAAGAAGCTGCATTCGGATTTATTGAGAAGATGACAAGAGGCGAATATGACGAGAAGCTCGCTAAAGAGAGTATAAGCCTTCCGGCAGATTCACAGAATCCTTCATGGCCTGAGCAGTTGGCTGATGTAAAGCCATACTTTGATAACTGCACAGAGATCATGGGTGGTGCGGAAAGCAATCCGGAGATCACACCGGCATTAAAGGAGAACTTAATTAAGCTTTACTCAGGTAAGATTACAGGTGCTGAATTTGTTGAAAATATGAAAAAGGCGGCAGGAAAATAAATTCTAAATGAACGAAAGAGGGCAGGTGGGTAACGAGGTCGTTATTTGACCTGCCTTTTTAAACAGTTGATGAATTTAAGATAATAAGCTAAAAGCCGGGCTCTTGCCTGTTTCAGAAGGGAAAATATTTATGAAACGCAATAAAAGTATGATTTGGGCATTTACTATTCCCGGAACAATATTGTTTCTTGGAGTATTTATTTACCCGATAATAAGAACCGTAATTATGAGCTTTTTTAAGATAGTGGAAATTACGGATCCGATAAATAAATGGGAATTTAGAGGCTTAGGAAATTACGTAGATCTGTTTAATGCTCCACTGTTTATACAGTCGCTTATCAATATAGCAAAGATATGGACAATCGGAGGTATAGTTACACTTTCAATCTCTTTATTGATAGCTATCATTTTGACAAGCGGGATAAGAGGAAAGGGATTTTTTCAGGCGGCAATATATTTGCCGAATGTAATCAGTGCGGTAGCTATGGCTACAATGTGGATTCAATATGCTTTTAATTCCTCCTATGGATTTTTTACAACATTTTTTAGAATGATCGGTTTGGAGAGCTTGGCAAAAATACAGTGGCTGGATGCAGAGCATAAATTCTATGCACTTTTATTTTCTTACTGCTTCGGAATGATAGGACATCATATGCTTATATGGATTAGCGGTATTGAAAGAATAAGTAAGGAATACTATGAAGCATCAGGTATAGACGGTGCAAATAAGGTCCAACAGTTTTTTCATATAACACTGCCTCTTTTAAGAGGAATTTTAAGAACAAATATTATTATGTGGTCAATAAGTATTGCAGGCTTCTTTATATGGTCACAGCTTTTCTCACCTTTAACTGCAGATACATCAACAGTAGTTCCTATGGTTTATATGTATACAAAAGTATTCGGAGCTGAAACTGCCGATATGATTTCTCGTGATGCAGGTGCAGGTGCGGCAATAGGTATAATTCTTTGCGCTTTGGTAATAATTATATTTAGAGTTGCCAATAGAGTTCTTAAAGATGATGATTTGGAATTTTAATTAACATTTTATGAAAGGTTAGATTATGAAAATGCTGAAAAACAAAGAAAAATCCGCACCTTTTAACTTGTCAAAAGAGATTAAACTGTTACCCGGATATATAATACTGATACTTTGGGTTGCTTTTACTGCGGTGCTTTTAGGTTGGGTAGTGGCTGCAAGTTTGTCTACTACTGCAGATATATTTTCAGGAGATATTTTAGGATTTAAAACAGGACTTCATTTTGAGAACTATGTTAAAGCATGGGTATCATCAAATGTTTCCGTATTTTTTGTAAACTCGCTCATTTATGCGGTTTTATCCTGTGTATTTATTATTCTTGTATGTGCTCCATATGCCTATGTTTTGCAAAGATTTGAATTCAAGGGAAGAAAATTTCTTACCTCCGCACTGGCGGGAACTATGGGTGTTCCTCTTATAATGGTAATAATACCTTTGTATACATTGGTGGCAGGAGCAGGTTTACTTGGTAATGCTTTTTCAAACAGAATTGTACTTATAGTTTTGTTTGTAGCTATAAAGGTACCTTATACAACTACATTTCTTATGGCATACTTTGCCAATATTTCAAGTGCCTATGAAGAGGCGGCGGCTATAGACGGATGTCATCCTATAAAAGCTTTTTGGATGATTGTGTTCCCACTGGCTCAGGGTGGAGTTGTAACGGTAACAATTTTTAATTTCATAGCTATATGGAATGAATATTTCCTTTCACTTTTATTTGTAAATTCAGAGAAACTAAGACCGGTAGCACTTGGATTATTCTCAATGATAAACGGAATGAAATACAGCGGTGACTGGTCAGGCTTATTTGCTTCCGTAATAATTGTATTTATTCCGACATTTATACTCTACATCGGACTTTCAAAGAAGATTATCGGTGGAATAACCGGAGGCGTGAAGGGATAGGAAGGATAGCAATATGAATTTATTGTTTGTTTTTGCAGATCAATGGAGAGCCGGAGCGATGGGATATGCAAAGGAAGATCCGGTTAAAACTCCGAATATGGATAATTTTTGCAAAGAGTCAACCTATTGCGACCATACTTTCAGCACTTTTCCGGTTTGCTCTCCTCATAGAGCCAGTCTTATGACCGGAAAATATCCGCTGTCATCGGGATTTTTTACAAACTGTAAGAAGGGATTATCTTTAAGATTAAAAGATGAAGAGATTTGTGTAGGTCAGGTACTGAAAAAAGCCGGTTATGAAACCGCATATATAGGGAAATGGCATTTAGATGAACCTGAGCAAAATATCTGTGAATTTCCAAAGTCAGGTGCAAGAGATTGGGACGCATATACTCCTCCGGGAGTAAGAAGGCATGGGTTTGATTATTGGTATTCATACGGTACTTATGACATGCATTTATCACCACATTATTGGCATGACAGTGATGAGATGATTAAGGTAAACAAATGGTCACCTGAGCATGAAACTGATAAGGCGATAGAATATCTGTCAAAAATAAGAGACAAATCAAAACCTTTTGCCATGTATATATCTTGGAATCCTCCACATAGTGTATACAGTGAAGTTCCGGATGAATACTTAAAACTGTACGATGATGTGGAGTTAAAGGGAAATGTTATCTTTGAAAATATTCATCATCATACCGGTGAAAATGCCGCAATGAGTGAAGAAGAATTAAGGCTTACTACAAAGCAGTATTATGCTGCTATAAGCGGTCTTGACAAGCAGTTTGGAAGATTGATTGACTATCTGAAAGAAAATAATCTGTACGAAGATACTCTTGTAATCTTGTCGGCGGATCATGGGGATATGATGGGCTCACATGGACTGATGGGCAAGCATGTCTGGTACGAGGAATCAATAAAAATTCCTTTTGTAGTACATGTACCGGGAAACAATAATAAGAGATGTTCTACCTGTATGGGAAGTCAGGATATGATGCCTACGGTTTTGGGACTTTTAGGTTGCGATATACCGGAAACAGTTGAAGGCGAGGACTGTGCCAAATTTATTAAAGGTGATGAGAATGAGGATAGGGTAAGCTTTATTATGGCATGCCCCGGCAGAGCGGATTTTGTGGAAAAATTTAAAAAAGCGGGTAAGAATCCTGCCGAGTATGGATGGCGTGGAGTTAGAACAAGAAAATATACCTATGTTATGGAACTTGGTTATGATGTTATCTCTAATCCTAGAAGATATCTTTATGATATACAAAATGATCCGCTTCAAAAAACAACTATTGATTTAGAATTGGAAGAAAATAAACAGCCGGCAGGAAACCTGGAAGAAGAAGTTATTAAATGGCTGAAGCGTCAAAATGACGGTTTTTATAAAAACTGGAACAGTGAACTATGAATAATATAGATTTGTTGTGGGATGATTTTAAAGAACATTTTGCATTAAAAAAAGATGAGTATAAAAAAATTGCGGATTTTTGTAACAGTAACTGCAAAGATATGAGGGATATTGTTCTTCAAACCGCAGATGAACTTACAGAGAATACATTTCTTTTCAGATTACCTTGGGATATGGAAGCTACAAATGAACCGGTAAATTTTGGCGAAAAAATAAAGTGGAATTACTCCTTTAATGAAGATGAAGAATTTCTTTTTCAATTAAACAGACACAGGTATTGGATATGTCTGGGCCAGGCGTTTTGGATTAAACAAAATGATATATATGTAAAAACTTTTCTAAATCAGCTGCTTGATTGGATAAATGAAAATATCGATATTGAAAATACCGACCCAAAAGTTTGGAGAACTCTTGAAACAGGTCTTCGTGCAGATTACTGGGTAAGGGCAATGTCCTTTTTCACATCTCATCCTCTTATTACGGATGAAATAAAAGAAAAGTTTTTCTTTGCATTATCCATACATGCAAATCATTTGGCCACAAATCCTAAAGAGGGTTTTTCCATAAAAAGTAACTGGGGAGTTATGGAATATGCAGGTTTATATGTACTTTCTCATGTGCTCAAAAACGATGATTATAAAAAGAAAGCAATTTATTTTCTAAAGATGGCGCTTCATACACAGATACATGATGACGGAATGCAATGGGAAGCATCTCCAATGTATCATAATGAAGTATTGGATGCATATTTTGAAGTTTTAAGAGTGGCTAAGCTTTATAATGATGAATTTTTTTCAGAAGATGAAAAAAATATTATAAAAAATATGGCCTTTGCTACTTTACAACATACTTATCCAAATCATCATCAAATCTTGACCGGAGATTCAGATGATACCGATGTAAGAGATCTACTAAGTAGGGCGGCATTATTGTTTAAAGACAGTTCACTTAAATTTGCAGGCTATAAGGAGCTTGACTTTGAAAGTGTATGGCTTTTTGGTACTGAGGGAACATTATCCTATGAAAAATTAGAAACTAAAAGACTCTCCGGAGGGCTTATTACAGCCAAAGAAAGCGGTGAAGCAATATGGAGAGACTCCTATAATGAGAATTCGGACTTTATTTATTTTAGAAATACAAGCCTTGGTGGAGGGCATGGACATCAGGATAAACTTCATATGGAACTTTGGTTTGACGGTGAGGCAATCCTTAGGGACAGCGGACGTTTTACATATAAAGACGTAGAGGAAAGATACAGACTTAAGGGTAGTAAGGTTCACAACGTACCCATTATAAATAACAGTGAATATGCAGAGTGCAAGGATTCGTGGATTTATAAAAGTTTACCTCCTTCCATGGGAAATACTTTTGTTTTTAAGGAAAACCATCTGTTATTTGAAGGCTTTCACTGCGGATATATGGACTTGAATGTGCTTCTTAGAAGGCGTATTGTAGCACCGACATCCGATATCATTATTATAAGCGATGAAATTATAGGAAATAAAGAAAATGACTTATCACAGCATTTTGCATTCGGAAATAATATCAGTTTAAAAGCAGAAAATAATGTGATAATAGGGCAAGGGGAAAAGTGTGAATTTACATTAATGTGCTTTGATGAAAGAGGTGAAGTATTACCTGAAATTACTACTTCTCCACTTTCAAGACATTATAATCAAATAGAAGAAACCGCTGCTCTTAAAGTAAATACAAGAGGTTCATACTTTTTAACTACAGTGATTGTAAAAAGCGTGGAAAATAAAAAAATAGAGATCGTAAAAGAAGATGTATACAATTTTGCCTATGAACTTATGCTTTCAAATGATACAGCCCAAGGATATGTGATTACAAGAAATGAAGAAAAATACGGGGTAGTTCTTATTAAAAATGATGTCGGAAATCATAGTGACTTAAACGGTATAAGAGGAGTATATGGACTCGGACAAACTATGGTTGCCGAATTACATAAAAATCCCGAATATATGACAGTACTCAAATGGTAGTATTTAAAGGAGATTAATTAAGTGGATAAATGGATTGATATTAATTTATTGGAAAAATACCCGGAAGCCACAGACAGTATGATTAATGAGGCTCTGGATATGTGTATGGAACAGGTGAAGAACAATTTACCTGCATTTGAAGAGCATTTTCCGGCTGCAAACAGTGAGGGAAATTTTTATACACCGGGTATTAATACCGACTGGACAAGCGGATTTTGGACAGGTGAAGTATGGCTTTCATATGAAAATGCCAAAACTGAGAAGGATAAAAAAATTTTTGAAACAGCAGGGAAAAAACAGGTAGATTCTTTTTTGGAGAGAATAAATATAAGACATTATATAGACCATCATGATATGGGATTTCTTTATATACCGTCCTGTGTGGCGGCTTACAGCCTGATTTCCTATGAAAATGCAAAGGAGGCGGCAATAAAGGCGGCAGATCAGCTTTGCAGCAGGTATCGTCCTGAAGGTAAGTATATACAGGCGTGGGGAGAAATGTGGGCAAGAGATAATGCCAGACTTATCATAGACTGCATGTTAAATGTTCCGTTACTCTACTGGGCAAGTGAAGTGACAAGTGATGAGCATTATGCGAAGATAGCTAAAAACCATATCCTAACTACAATGAAGCATATAATAAGAGATGATGATTCTACCTGGCATACGATATTCTTTGATCCCGATACCGGAGAATTTTCTCATGGTGCTACCTGTCAGGGGTATAAGGATGCCAGCGCATGGGCCAGAGGACAGGCATGGGGAATTTATGGAACCGCCATTGCCTATAAGAATACGGGAGATAAGGAATATATAAAATATTTTGAAAGAGTATCAAAGTATTTTTTAAAGCATCTGCCGAAAGATCTTTGTCCGTATTGGGATTTAAGTTTCGGTGACGGTGATGAAAATGAACAGCCAAGAGACTCTTCTTCAGGAGCGATTGCAGTATGCGGATTTTTGGAAATGAGTAAATATCTGGATGAAGAAAGCAAAGCTTACTATACTTCAGTTGCAAAGAAAATTATGTATTCTCTTATAAATAACTATCAGGTTAAAGATAAGAGTATATCAAACGGACAGCTTTTACATGGAACATATGCAAAGAAAACACCTTATAATACCTGTAAAAACAGCGGAGTAGACGAGTGTGTAATTTGGGGAGATTATTTCTTTATGGAGGCTCTTACAAGACTTTCAAGACCTGATTGGAAAATGTATTGGTAGTAGCAGCAACTTTTGTACTTTAATAGGAGCAGATATGATTAAACTTAAAATAGTAGGTAGGGGAGAGATAGAAAGAGCCTGCGGCTTTGAGGGAGATAATAAAGCGGAGCTTGTGTATTGCGGTGAATACATGGATGGAGACAGAATAGTACTTGATACGGATAAAGCCGGAAGGTATTGTGTCGTACGTTTTGAGGACAGTATGAGAGAGGCGTTTATCTATATTCCCGGTAGAAGTATTGAATTTTTCATTCCTCCTGCAAATAACAGACCGAATTATTCACCGAAAAGCTTTACAGGAATGATACATTATATTGAGGCAAGATATGCCACCGATGAGGAGATAAGTAAAGTAAAAAACCTTGCATTAAATGTTTATGACCAGCATGAGAATAATACATTTTATCCTCATGCTTCTGCCAATGTGGAAACCAGAGGCGAGGCGGTATTTGCGGCAAGAAATGCTATAGACGGAATGTATGCAAACTCCTCTCATGGTAAATATCCTTATCAGAGTTGGGGTATTAACAGAGATCCAAAAGCAGCTCTTACCTTAGATTTTGGAAGAGAAGTACTTGTAAATGAAATAAGACTTACACTTAGAGCGGATTATCCTCATGATAATTACTGGGTAAGTGCAGATATTAATTTTGATGACGGCAGCAGTGAAACTCTAAAACTTGAGAAATCCGAAAAGCCACAGTGTTTTTTGATAAAGGAAAGAAAAATAAAAAGCCTTGTGCTTGAAAATCTTATAAAGGCGGAGGGAGAATCTCCGTTCCCGGCACTTACACAAATTGAAGTCCGGGGAGTTGAGGCTTGATTGTATAATTTTAAATCTTTTAAATGTAAGAGTGGGTTGATTTTAACCCACTCTTATTTGTAAATAATAACAATAAGTTGTATCATGGTATTATATAAAATAAAAGTTTAATCATATAATCAAAGAGGATAATATAAGTATGGAATTATTGGACTATTTAAAATGGAGAAATGATATAAGCTTATCGGTATCACCTTTTAATGATATAGATAATGTAATACTGTCATATATATCTTATATGGATTTTGATGAGTTGTTTCCGGATAATGAAGGTATATACGGTATTGAAGAAGTACTGAAGACATTTTGTGAGAAACATTCCTTGGATGAAATAAGAGAGAAAGGACAATTTACAGAGAGGGCACCTCTTTTACTTGAACAGATGGTAGAGGGGGAGCGATTTAGAGAAACACGGATTGGATATCACAGAGATATTTTTGATAAAGAAAAGGTCAAGCAATTTTCGGCTGTTACATTCTTTCTACCTAACGGAACAAATTATATAGCTTTTCGTGGAACTGACAGCACTATAACAGGCTGGAAAGAAGATTTTATGATGAGTTGTATGTCCGAAACAGAAGGAGCAAAGGAAGCACTTTATTATTTAAATGATATATCAAAGCTGATTAAAGGTGATTTTATGCTTGGCGGACATTCAAAAGGTGGAAATTTTGCAATGTATGCGGCAGCTTTTTGTAATGATGAAGTAAAGAAGCGCATTACTAAAATATATAATAATGACGGCCCGGGATTTAGGGAGGAGATCATTAATACAGAGGAATATAAGCAGATTGTTAATAAAATATACAGTATAGTTCCGCAAACCTCCATAATAGGACAATTACTTTCAAATAACGGCAAGCAAAGAGTTGTAAGAAGCAGCGCAAACGGTATTTTCCAGCATGATGCTATGACATGGGAGGTAATGAGAGATAAATTTGTCGAATCGGAACTTGACGGATTAAGCAATTTTGTAAGAATATCATTGGGATCATGGCTTGAAAAAACAGATGATGAAACAAGAGAGTCTTTGGTTACTACAGTGTTTGCCCTTATTGAAGAGACGGAAGCGAATACGTTTAAAGATTTTGGAGTAAACTTATTTAAGAATGCAGGAATAATTATAAAGAGCTTGGCAAAACTTCCAAAGGAAAAGAGGGATGAATTGATAAGTGCATTTAGCGGTGTATTGCAGGCAGGTGGGGAAACGGTTATTGATAATATATCTATAAGTAAAAACAAAGAATAAAACAAGTATTATAAATTTGAGCTCTTGTACTTGCATTAAAATATTGAATATTGTACACAGATAGAAACATTATATTTGATATTATTGTGATAATAAAGTATACTCATTTTTGTACGGAGTAAGGGATGCGTACCTGCATAAAATACTACGAAATATGTGTATAAAAAGGAGAATAAAATAATGTCAAAATACAATATAAATACAATCTGTGTACAGGGCGGTTATGAGCCTAAAAATGGAGAACCCAGAGTGGTTCCGATAGTTCAATCTACAACCTTTAAATATGAGTCTTCACAGCAGATGGGAGATCTGTTTGACTTAAAGGATACAGGATATTTTTATTCAAGACTTGCAAATCCTACAAATGATGCCGTGGCAAGAAAGATTTGTCAACTTGAGGGCGGTGTAGCGGCAATACTTACATCATCAGGACAGGCGGCAAACTTTTATGCGATACTTAATATAGCAGGTGCCGGGGATCATGTTATAGCTTCTTCAGCAATATACGGAGGAACATATAATCTTATAGCCAATACAATGAAAAATATGGGTATCGAGTCTACATTTGTGGATCCTGATATTTCAGCGGAGGAACTTGCTACAAAATTTAAGCCGAATACAAAACTTGTATTTGGTGAGACCATAGCAAATCCGGCACTAAGAATTTTAGATATTGAAAAGTTTGCAAAAGCTGCACATGAACATGGTGTACCGCTTATAGTTGACAATACATTCCCTACACCTATTTTTTGCAGACCTTTTGAATGGGGCGTTGATATCGTAACACATTCAACATCAAAGTATATGAACGGTACTGCCAATGCACTTGGCGGTGTTGTGGTGGACTCAGGAAACTTTGATTGGACTAAGTATAAAGATAAATATAAAGGGCTTACAACACCTGATGAAACTTACCATGGAATAGTGTATACAGAAAGCTTCGGTAAAGGGGCATACATTACAAAGATGACAACAAATCTTATGCGTGACCTCGGAGCGATTCCTTCACCTCAAAACTCATTCTATCTTGGAGTTGGACTTGAAACATTGCATTTAAGAATGCCGAGACATTTTGAGAATGCACTCGCTATTGCAAAGCACCTTGAAAAACATCCTAAGATATCATGGGTATCATTCTCAGGGCTTGAAAATGACAGTCAGCATGAGTTGGCTAGAAAATATCTTCCAAACGGATCATGTGGTGTTATATCATTCGGAATAGCAGGAGGCAGAGAAGCGGCAGTTAAGTTTATGGACTCTTTGGAGCTTATTGCAATCGTTACTCATGTGGCGGATGCAAGAACCTGTGTACTTCATCCTGCATCTACAACACATAGACAGATGAATGATGATGAATTGAAAGCTGCAGGAGTATCACCTGACCTTATCAGAATGTCTGTTGGTATAGAAGATGTCAGAGACTTAATAGCTGATATAGAGCAGGCTTTGGAAAAGTAAATTCAAGGGAGTAATCTTCCAAATGATGTATAAAAATTTTAGAATAATACTTCATATATGAATACTAGGAAAGGAGGAATGCTGTTTGATTATTTACATAGATGAATCGGGTTCAATTAATAATCATATATCGGAGAATGAATATTTTATTATTGCATTAGTTAGAGTTGTAGATAAAGATTCTATAAAAAAGTCATATAAACGTTTTGTTTCATCTAACTTTGATAGATTACTAATGCTTGATTGTGATAAAGTAAAGCCAAGTACGGGACAGGTAATCAAAGAGGGTGGAAAGATGTTTTGTAAAGGAAATTTCAGAGAACTGAAAGGATCGCAACTTGATAAGAAAATGAAACAAAAGTTTGTGGATTTTTTTGTACAAAAGCATTCTTTTGAACTGTATTATATTATTATAGATAATAAGAAACTTACTGATAGATTTTGTGAAAATACCGCGAGAGTATTTAATTATACATTAAGGCTTGGCTTGGAGTATTTTATTAATACGGGATATTTACAGAGTGAAGATTGTATTCTTCAACTGGATGAGAGAAATGAAAAAACAGAATCTAAGTATTTTTTAGAAAATTACTTAAACACAGAATTGTCAATGAACGGTACAACAAGTGGAAAGTTTGCTGTCCAATATTTTGATTCTGCAAATAATAATATAATTCAAATAGCAGATGTTTTTGCGAATTTATATTATTCTCATATGAAAACAGGTGGTTATAAAGAGGATATTCAAAAATTAAAAGATGCAAAAATATTAAAGTGTTTATTTAAATTCCCGGTATAAATACAGGTATTATATTGACATGGTTGATTGGATATGCTAACATGGTTATATCAACAGTAAGTCCTATTTAAGTGCCGTTTTCTAGGTAAGCGTCATGTGTTGGCGTCACTATTAGGCCATTGATTATTTTTAAGACTTAAGATCAGCTATATAGGCTGGTCTTTTTATTTTATAAATAGTGTAGCAATTGTAAAATTTGTAAATGTTTTTAAAGAAAGGAAACTATGACTACAAAAGAAAAACTAAAGAAGTATCAGGACTGGTTATTTAAATGTTCTGCATACCAAATGGCATTAAATATTATAGGAATTGATAAGCAGACAGTTGCACCAAGTGCAGGAGCTGCTTATAGAGATGAGAGATCCGCCTATTTGGCAGGAGAACTCTTTAGCTTGGAAACAGATCCTCAGATCATAGATATATTAAAGGACTTAAAAGATGATACTGAGGTAAGTGATGAAGACAGACGTGCGATAGAGCTTTATTATAAGAAGGCGTTGGATACCGTTTGCATACCTAAAGAAGAGTTTGTGGCTTTTAAAAAGCTTTGTGACGAGTCATTTGATGCGTGGATACTTGCAAAATCAAAGGCCGACTATTCTATATTCGAGCCTTATTTGAAGAAAGTAATAGAGAGCCAAAAAAAGTTATACGGTTACAGAAGCAGCGATAAGAGCATTTATAATCAGATGCTTGATGATTATGAGCCGGGTATGGATGAAGAAAAATATGATGCGTTCTTTAATGCTTTAAAAGATAGATTAGTTCCGCTTATCGGTAAGGTAACTAAGGCAAAGCAGATTAACGAGGATTTTCTACATCAAAGCTTTCCTATTGAAGATCAGAAAAAGTTTATGGATGATTTACTGAAGTATGTACATTTTGATTCTTCATGGGGCTATCAAAATGAGTCTGAGCACCCGTTTACTTCCTGGACTTGTGAGAATGATTGCCGTACAACTACAAAATATATAGAAAATAATGTAGCTTCCGCAATACTTTCAACAGTACATGAAGTCGGACATGCATACTACGAGCACAATATAGACCCGAAGTATGATGGAATGATTTTATCAGAGGGTGTATCTTCAGGAATGCATGAGTCACAGTCACGTCTATGCGAGAACTACCTTGGACGTACTATGGCTTTTTGGAAATATAATTATCCTAAGTTACAGGCATATTTTCCTAAGCAGCTTGGAGATGTAAGCCTTGAAGATTTTTATAAGGTAATCAATGTTTCAAAGCCGTCATTTGTTCGTACGGAAGCGGATGAACTTACATATCCTTTACATGTTTTGATTCGTTATGAGATAGAAAAGGGATTATTTAACGGTACTATTTCTACAGAAGGACTTGATAAGACATGGAATACAAAGTATAAAGAGTATCTTGGAGTAGATGTACCAAATGACAAGCTCGGTATCTTACAGGATGTACACTGGTCAGACGGAAGTTTCGGTTATTTCCCAACCTATGCACTTGGAACAGCATTTGCGGCACAGTATGTACATGCAATGAAAAAAGATCTGGATGTAGACAATTTACTGGAAAATAATAAATTTGATGTAGTAATGAATTGGTTAAAGGAAAATATTCATACATACGGTTTCCGTTATGAGGCGCCTGAGCTTATGAAGATGGTAACCGGTAAAGAATTTAATGTAAATTATTTCCTTGATTATATAGAAGAGAAGTATACAAAGTTATATCAGCTTTAATTTTTCGGGGTGTTAGAATGAATATGAAGAGCTTTCTAAGCATCTTAGTTATGGGAGTTGTATATGTAAGTATACTCTTAGTGTGCGAGATAGGACTTGGGCTGAACGGCAGGCAAACTTTTGGAATTTTTATAGTATCGGCTGTAATAATTTTTGCAGGATCTGAACTGTATAAGCGAATCTACAGTGCAGTATATATAAAGAAAATATGTAAGCTTTTATTGCTGTTTGATGAACGTAAGTTTGATGAGTGTATTGATAAATTGAATGCTATAGAGAAGACTACAAAATCACGACATGTCAAAAATATGGCAAAACTGAACATAGCTTTCGCATTTATGTGGAAAACGGATTATGTTGAGGCAAAATATATTTTGGAGTGTTTTGGAAGGTCACTTGAAAGTATGACTGAAGTGGAGATGGCAAGAAGGTTAAACCTGTGTCTTTGCTATTTTCATCTCAAAAAATATGAGAGAGCACAAGAATTGTTTACAGACAGCAAGCCTTTTTTTGACAAGTACAGAGATCATGATTTTTACTATGATTATTTTATGGTACTGGATTTGTTCATGTATATAGTTTTTAATAAGAATATTATAGAGGCAAGGAAACGTTTACGTGAAGCAAGGCTTCTATGTCAAGATGAGGAGTTTAAAGCCGATTTTGATTGTATGGAGTCGATTATAAATTTTTCCAATTCAGTTTGATGCTATAGCTGACATAACTATGTCAAGTGTTTTAGTGGGTTGAGATTTCAACCCACTTTTTATATTTTTACGTTTTATACATTTTTATCTTTCTGTTATAAAAAGTCTTAAAGACATATCAGTTTAAACGGGTATGTCTTTTTTGGTGGGCTCATATAAAATAATCTCACAAAAGATGAAGCTTTTATAAAAATATAAATAAAAAATGATTTAAATTAATGTTTAAAAGTGATATTATCGTCTATAATATGATAAAATTTATAGACAGATAGCTTTAATAAAGAAAAATTTATATAAAGTACAAGGAGAAAGATAATGAGCTATATCGGAATAGAAGAAGATATAAGACTGATCAAGGCAGTTCCAAGTGAGAGACAGCTTACATATGAAAAAATGGAGTTTTTTTGTTTTATTCATTTTACAGTAAATACTTTTACAGGAAGTGAATGGGGTGACGGTAAAGAAGATGTATCCATTTTTAATCCTACAGAGCTTGATGCAAGGCAATGGGTAAAGTCTGCTAAAGATGCCGGTATGAAGGGATTGATTCTTACCTGCAAACATCATGACGGTTTCTGCCTTTGGCCGTCAAAATATACGGAACATAGCGTAAAGAATTCACCATACAAGAACGGAAACGGTGATATAGTTAAAGAAGTGTCGGAAGCATGTAAAGAGTTTGGACTAAAATTCGGTATTTATCTTTCACCATGGGACAGAAATAACAGTAGCTATGGAAAAGGTAAGGAGTATGATGATTATTACGTAAATCAGCTTACAGAACTGTTGACAGATTATGGTGAACTATACACTATCTGGCTGGACGGTGCCTGTGGTGAAGGGGCTAACGGTAAGATTCAAAAGTATGATTGGAACAGATATTACAAAGTAATGCGTGAACTACAGCCTAATGCAGTTATTTCTATTTCCGGACCTGATGTAAGATGGTGTGGAAATGAGGCCGGTGAAGTCAGAGAAAGTGAATGGAGTGTTGTTGCAAAAGATATGACAGATCCGTCAATTACAGCCGAATTAAGCCAGCATGAAGACAATGAAGAATTCAGAGACAGACCTTTGGATGAGACTCAGTCAGATCTTGGAAGCAGAGAGCGTCTCAAAAATGAAAAAGAGCTTGTGTGGTATCCGGCGGAAACAGATGTATCCATTCGTCCGGGCTGGTTTTATCATGAAGAAGAGGATGATAAAGTTCGTTCATTTGAGAATCTGAAAGACATATATTTAAAATCAGTTGGTGGAAATACAACTCTTTTATTGAATATTCCACCTATGAAGAACGGAAAAATTCATGAAAAAGATATGGCCATCTTAAAGAGATTGGGTGAGTTTATAAATGATATATTTAAAAATAACCTTTTAAAAAGTTCATTGATTACGACTGTTCCGGAGCATGATTGCAGAGGTAATTCGCCTGACATGATGCGAACAGATGATTATAATACATATTTTATGAATAAAGAAGGTGATAATAAATTACTGATTGAAATAAAATTTGATGAGTGTAAGAAACTGAATTATTTAGTTTTAAAAGAAGCAATAACCTTCAGTCAAAGAGTTGAAAAATTCAATGTGTATTTTAACGATGAGTCAGGAAATAAAATAAAAATTTTCGGAGGAACCACTATAGGATATAAGAGAATTATTGATTTAAAAGGTACTAAGACTGATAATCTTACTATAGAAATTGAAGATTCCAGGGTGGCACCGGTAATGTCTTTTGTTGGAGTATACTGATAAAATAAATGAGGAGTATGAGTAATGAAAATTATATGTAAAAATTCCGGACTTTCAGAAGAAAAATTAAAGACCGGTACAAGAATACTTATAGATGAATATAAACAAAGTACCGAGCAGTTGGATATTAATGTAGAATTTTGTGAAAGCGATGAACTTTCGGTAAAAAAAGAAGGAAATGCTATAAGTATTACCTGTAAAGAACTGTCTCATTATTACAGAGGACTGACAAAGATATTTTGTAATTTAGATAAAAACACATATGAAAATACGGAGAAGGCGTATTTTGAAAAAAACGGTGTTATGCTTGACTGTTCAAGAAATGCTGTATTTAGAGTAGAAAAAGTGAAAAGTATTATTCGAGTTCTGGCAAAACTTGGAATGAATGTGCTTATGCTCTATACTGAGGACACTTACGAGGTAGCTGATGAGCCTTATTTTGGAATATATCGAGGAAGATACACAAAAGAGGAAATTAAAGAGATAGATTCATATGCTTCTGTATTCGGGATTGAACTTGTGCCATGTATTCAGACATTGGCACATTTACATAATGCCCTAAAATGGCCGGGGAAAGAGAACATCAAGGATTCAGCGGATATCCTGGAGGTAGGAAAAGAAGAAACATATATTTTTATTGAAAAATTGCTTCGTTCTGTAAAGGAGAGTTTTTCTACAAAGCGTGTACATCTTGGAATGGATGAGGCTGTTTCTCTGGGGCTTGGAAATTATCTTAAAAATAACGGATATGAAAAGAGTTCCATGTTAATAAAGAGACATTGTAAAAAGGTCCTTGATATATGCAAAAAGTTGGACTTAAACCCTATGATGTGGAGCGATATGTATATAACAGCAAACACAGGTAAGGGATATTATGACATTGAGGACAATGTTGATTGTAGCCTTTGGGAAAAGCCTGAAAAAGAAGTTGGACTTGTATATTGGGATTATTATCACAATGACGAAAAGATATATGAAAAGATGTTGAAAGTTCATATGCAAATCTCAAATAATGTGATTTTTGCGGGAGGATCATGGGTATGGAACGGAATAGCTCCAAACTACTCAAAAACTTTTGAATGTACAATATCGGCACTCCAAACATGTAAGGAGTTTAAACTGGATGAAGTACTATGTACTGCCTGGCTTGATAACGGTGCAGAGACACCTATAGATGCTGTATTACCGGGAGTTGCTTTATTCGGTTATTTAGGCTTTCATAAAAACTATGACAGTGAAGAATTTAAAGAAGAATTCCAAAATTGTTGTAGCGGATATTTAGATGACTTTATGGTGCTTGACAGATTTGATTCGCTTTTCCAAAAAGAA
This sequence comes from Lachnoanaerobaculum sp. MSX33, assembly GCF_000512995.1. Taxonomy (NCBI): domain Bacteria; kingdom Bacillati; phylum Bacillota; class Clostridia; order Lachnospirales; family Lachnospiraceae; genus Lachnoanaerobaculum; species Lachnoanaerobaculum sp. MSX33. The sequence continues at coordinate 22,898 of NZ_AZXX01000022.1, forward strand.
GAGTCAAATCAAGCTGCAGAAAATCCTTCTAAGTATCTACTTTATCAAGATCCTCTGACAGGGATATTTGATTATCATGTAAAGGAATCCGCTGTAGATACCAAGGTTTATTATGACAGCTTAAGATTAAATGTTATGGAAAGTGAAAAGCACTCTAAAAAATACTTGGAACTGTTTTTATATTATGAAAAACTGGCAGAGGTTTTGAGCATAAAAGCGGATTTAGGAGTACGCCTAAAAACTTCATATGAGGCAAGTGATTTGTATACATTAAAAACTATCTGTGAAAAAGAAATTCCGGATACAATAGAAAATCTTAAAGTTATGAAAACTCTCAGAGAAGATTTATGGATGAGCGATGCAAAGCCATGGGGATATGAGCTTATGGATGTAAAGCTTGGCGGAGTCATCACAAGATTAGAAAGTACAAAAAGAAGAGTTTTAAATTATGTGGATGGGAAAATACCTTGCCTTGAAGAATTTGAAGAGAAAAGATTACCGTATTTTGGGGATAAAGCAGATAAACGAGAAAATCGCTGGAGCCAAATAATCAGCGGATCGGATTTAGTTGATACAATATAAAATACGATAACAAGTTAGAGAGCAAATAAAGGGGGTAGAAATGTATAAGGTTTTATTTGCTGAGGATGAATTATTAGTAAGATTGGGTTTACAAAATTCAATTCCATGGAGTAAATATGAAATGGAAGTTGCAGCATTGGCAGACAACGGTATGGAAGCATACAGGCTCTTTGAAGAGATACGTCCTGACATATTGATAACGGACCTTAGAATGGAAGGAATGGACGGTCTTGAACTTGTTAAAAGAGTCAGGGAAATAGATAAGGAATGTGCGATTGTAGTAATTTCCTGCCTGAATGATTTTGAAACCCTAAGGAAATTGATACCATATAATATCAATGCATATGTACTGAAGGCAAGTATAAGTATAGATGAAGTATGTAATGTACTGGAACAGACAAAAGAATATCTTATAAGTATCGGAAGGACAGCTAAAAAGGTGATACCTGATTTAGAAAAACCTGAGGATATTATATCAAAATATCTTTTGGGAGATGCCGTAACCAGTTTGGAGGATGATTTTGAAATATTCGAACATTTATTGCTGTTTAGTCTGGAGGAGGAAAATAAAGATAAGATAAATAAGCTTGCAATGGATTTTATATATGAACTGGTTAACCGTCAGATACCGGGAGAAATGTTGGTTCCTCTAAAGGACAAGGAATTCTGTGTTTTTTACAGAAGTACAGAAAAAAAGATGGATGAGAGAATAAAGAGAATCAATAATTCCATAGGTGATTTTTTGGGAGTTCGTTTTAAAATCACGCACAGCAGTCGTAGAAAAGCTGAGAATTTAAAAGACTGGTTTGATAGAGCCTATGTACAGCAGTATGAGATAAATATTGATGAAAACAGCGGTAAGGCATTGATACAAAAGTCAATTGAGTATATGCAGGAACATTTCAGAGAAAGTTTGACCTTAACAGATATTTCACGTACTATAGGACTTTCTGTAAGCTATTTTTCGTATCTGTTTAAACAGGAAACCGGAAAAAATTATATTGAGTATCTAAATGAAATAAGGCTACTTGCAACCATGAAAGACTTGATGAATACTGATGAGAAGGTAGTTGTGGTTGCACAAAAGAACGGGTTTCAGAACTTGGAGTATTTCTCAAGATACTTTAAAAAACAGACAGGAGAGTCACCGGCAAGATGGAGAAAATTAAACCGTTAAATCGTATGAATTGGAGACAAAAGGTTTTATTATCTATTCTCGGAAGCTTTATAATTATAATCAGCTTTATGTTCTACATCACATACCACTACTTTGTGGAAAAGGTGGAAGCCGGAAATGAAAGGATTGTTTTATTAAACTTTGAACAGGCTGAAAAGGATCTGGAAAATATTTTAAAAAATGCGGAACTGTGTTTGAATAAATATGTAATATCGGATCTTGTCTGGGAGTTCGGATATGAATATCCAAACAGCAATATAGACGAAAGCAGATTGAAAATGAAGATTTCCGAGAGTTTTCATTCGGAAATGCTTGTAAACAGAGAAATTTCAGCTTTGGGAATATTAAAAGGAGACGGAGTTGGAATTGTTTCTTCCGCACTGGGTAAAAACCGTACCGGTGATACTGAAATATCAGGAGAAATTTTAAATGTTTTACAAAAGGTAAAAGAAAATTATCCCTATACTACTTGGGTACCAAGCTGGGAGCTGGATATAAATGACACAAGCCCTTTTAAAATAATGTCACAGACACCTTCTTTGGTAGGTATAAAGGCGGTAGGTGTAAATATAAATCTTGAAGAAGAGAGCTTTATTTTTGTTGCAATAAATGAAATAGATATTCAAAGTACATATAGGGCGGTTGCCTTTAATGACAGCAGGGCTATATTGGTAGATAAAAAAGGTCAAATAATTTCAGATGTCGATAAGAGTATGCTGGGTAAGGAATATTATACAAGTACGGATACACAAAATATTGAATATCCGCTTGATTTTTACGGATGGAAATTATGTGATATGATTCCCAAAGAAGAATATTTAAAAGATGCCAATGAAATCAGAGATTTCGGTATTATTGTAATTATACCGGCTATAGTAGCGACAGTCACTGTTGCTGTCATTTGGAGCAGAAAATATACTCAGCCGATAGAACTGCTTATGAAAAATATGCATCATATTAAAAATCAGGAGTTTAATATTGATAAACCGAAAAAACTTGGCTGGGAAGAGCTGGATAGGTTAAATGAGGAATTATATTCCACAGCACAAAGTATAAAAGCGTATATTGAAAGATTAAAACAGGTAGAAGATGAAAAAAGAAGAGAAGAGCTTATGGCTCTTCAATATCAGATGAACCCTCACTTTTTATTAAATTCACTTAACTCCATACGTTGGATGGCAATGATGACCAATAATACAATAGTTGCGGATACTTTGGTAAGGCTTGGAAAAATAATTACACCTGTACTAAGGAATCCAAGCCTAACATGGAAAGTTAAAAATGAAGTGGAATTCTTGGAGAATTATGCAGCTATGATGCAACTTAGATATGGCCATGATATGGAATATAAAATGAGTTGTAAAAAAGAATTATATGAGTTGGAATTTCCAAGATTCATATTACAGCCATTGATTGAAAATTGCTTTGTACACGGAAGCAGTCAGGAAGAGATACGTACAATAGAAGTTGTGATAGAATGTAATGATTATATGGATGTAAAGGTGATAAACAGCGGGATATTCTTAAATGAAGAAGAACTTAGTCAAATAAGAAACAAGATAAAATCACCTCTAAAAACATTAGATCATATAGGACTTGCAAATGTATCAAAACGCTTAGGGTTGCTGTATGGAGATAAGGGCAGCATGTCTGTTGAAACAGATCCTAAATTAGGCTTGATCGTACATATACGATTTAATCAATATGTTGAAATGACAAATAAAGAAAGAGTTTAGTCATATAAAATTATTAAAAATAATAATGAAGTCTAAGACTTGACATATTTTATGGTACAAAGTGCAAAAATCATAAAATATGTCAAGTTTTGTTTTTTAGAATAAAAAAACGATAAAATAGTCAATCGACAAATAATATAAAACATTTTAAGAAACTGTCTAAAATGATAATATAATTCTATCTTAGATAGAGAAAATATTTTGCTCAATAAGAAATATTTTTAACGGCCGGTACAAAATAATAATCGAAATCAAAACGAACAAATTGAACGTGAATTGATGTAGATTCAACATTGAATGCTTCATAGAAGCTACAAGGAGGGAAAAGTACATGAAAACAAGGAAATTGACAGCAATTTTAGGTGCTGTTGCATTAACAGCGTCATGTTTGGCAGGATGTGGCGGAGGAAAAGCCGATTCCGCATCGGGAAGTAAAACTGCAGCAAGCAGTCCTGAGGAAGTAAGCACAGCAGATCATGTGGATATTACTATAGGTGGATTATCTTTATCGGATTCTTCTACAGGAGCCTGGCCTACAGAAGTAATCAAGGCGGTTGAGGAAAAGTTTAACTGTACAATTACAACAAAGGCCTATGATCAGGAAAGCTTAAACCTTGATTTATCAGGTGGAAATACTTGTGATATAGTGCAGATATCGGATGGAAATATCGAAGGTGTGTTAAAAGGAAAACATGCGGTAAACCTTGTGGATTATAAGAATATCGCACCAAATATATTCTCCGACGGAATGGATTACAGAAATAAAATCATGCAGAAATTTAAAGGTGACAATGGTGAGGCTCAGTACTTTGTTACACCTAGAGTTGTTTCTAAAGATTATGCAAAAAGCTACGGTTCTGTAGTTCAGTACGGTTATGTTGTACGATGGGATTTATACAAGCAGATTGGAGCACCGACAATCACTAATGATGATGAATATATCGAAGCATTGAAAAAAATGAAGGAGATTTATCCTAAGACAGAAGACGGTGCAGAAACGTATGCAATGAGTGCATATAATGATGCGGACCTTCATACTTATTTCTTTAAAGGATGTCTTGGAGAGGGATATTTAAACCTTGAAGACGGACTTTATGTTCAGGATGCACAGACAAATGCACTTGTAGTTGATGTGTATGATAAGGATGAGAATGTTAAAACACCTTTCTGGTCAGGTGTAGAATTCTATAATAAGCTTTACAAAGCCGGATTATTAGATCCTGATAACTTTATTACAAAGGGTGAGGACCTTACAGAAAAGTATACTAAGGGTCAGTATATCGGAGGTACTGTAAACTGGTACTTCGGAACATATAACAGCAACAATAAGGGAACTGATAAAGAGTATGTTGTTTTACCTTCAAAATTAGGATGGGTAAATGAGCAAAACAGAGCAGGATGGACAGGAAAGTACTTATTTGTATCTTCTCATTCACCAAATGTTGAGCGTGCTGTTATGGTGCTTGATTATTTACAGAGCGGAGAATTTGCAAGAAGCTCAGATTCAGGTGTTGAAGGACGTTGGGAGAAGGGCTCAGACGGAAAGCCACATTTAACAGAAGATACTATAAATATGAAGGTTGACGGAAGTCGTGCCGAAGAGTGGAAGATGAGCGGAATCAGCGACTCAAGAGTAGATAATCTTATCGGATGGGATTACAACAATGTTTTAGCGGACGGTGGAAGAGTTAGTCTTTGGAACGATGAAGATGTAATGAAAGACAGCCTTACAACAGCTGAGCTGGAACTTTGTGAACATTTCGGTATTTCATTACCAAGTGATCTTTTAAAGAACGGAGTTGAAAAGGGTGACAACATGGATCTTAGCAAATCGGATTCAACAATTCGTATGTGCCTTGAAACAATTCCAAAGAATATAGTACGTATTGACAGCAACTGTATTGAAATCACAAAGAATGCACTTCCCGGACTTATACAGGCAGATTCAGATGAGGCATTTGCTGCAGCTAAGGAAGCATTATTACAGCAGCTTTCCGATGCAAGCGTAAAAGAGTCTATTGATTGGTGGCAGAAGGCATGGGAGGATTCCAAGAGCGCAATCGAGAGTTTAGAGAGCAAATAAATACGAAAGGAGCATGTGTATGAACAGAAAAAGGGGATTTGTGAAAAGCGGATCAAAAGATTATAAATTGCTTTGGATGGCAATACCTTTTATCACAATAGTCTTTTTGTTTAGTTATGTTCCGATATTTGGCTGGATATATTCATTCTTTGATTATGTACCCGGAGTCAGTATTTTTGATTGTGACTTTGTAGGACTTGAGTACTTCAAACTGATTTTAAAAGATGACAATGTTTTAAGAGCTTTAAAGAACACATTTGTTTTTGCAATTATAAATATATGTTTAACACCGCTACCTATGCTCTTGGCGATTTTATTAAATGAGCTCAGAAACGGTCCTGTAAAGAAATTTGTACAGACATTTACAACACTTCCAAACTTTATAAGCTGGGTAATTATTTTCTCTCTTGCAACGGCACTTTTTGCATCAGACGGAATTATAACTATGCTTGCAGTAAAACTTGGACTTGGAGATGCTTCAAATTCATTACTGGGATCAAATGAAGCAGTATATTGGTTTCAGTCATTCCTTGTACAGTGGAAGACTTTGGGATGGAATTCAATCATTTATATGGCGGCTATTGCAGGAATTGACCAGGAGCAATATGAAGCGGCGAGAGTTGACGGTGCAGGACATTTTAAATGTGCAATTCATGTTACATTGCCTGCGATGATGGAGACTTTTGTAGTGTTGTTTATATTAAATATCGGTAATTTTCTAAATACCGGTTATGAGCAATACCTTCTTTTTAAGAACTCATTAACAGCACCTAATATTGAAGTACTTGATTTATATACATATAGAATCGGTCTTCAAAATATGGACTACTCCTATGGTGTTGCAATCAGCGTTGTGAAATCAATTGTAAGTATAACATTGGTTTTAGTGGCAAATATGGTTGCAAAGAAAATAAGAGGCAAGGCAGTTATCTAAGGGGGCATTATGAATAAGAGTAAAATGAAAGTTTCAACATCAAGAAAAGTATTTTTAGTGTTTGACTATTGTCTGATGATATTGCTTGCACTTATATGTATTTACCCATTCTGGTATGTACTTTGCTACTCATTAAGCGATACAACGGCAGCATCGGTGAATACACCGGTATTATTACCAAGCGGTTTTACACTTAGTAACTACAAAGAAATTCTAACATTAAAAGGATTCTTTCCGGCACTTTTAATGTCTTTGTTAAGAACTGTGGTCGGAACGATAACATCCGTATTTTGTTGCTCTTTTCTGGCATACCTTTTTACTAAGGACAAGATGCCGGGGAGAAAGATTCTGTATCGCTTTGTAGTATTTACCATGTATATCAGTGGCGGTATGATTGCCACATATATTGTAATGAAGTCATATGGATTATTGAACTCATTTTGGGTATATATATTACCTTCAATGATTTCTGCCTACAATATGATTTTGATAAAAACATATATAGAGCAGCTGCCGCCTGAACTTGAAGAATCTGCAAGTTTGGACGGAGCAGGGTATATTACATGTTTTTTTAAGATTATATTTCCGCTTTGCAAACCTATAATAGCGACTGTTGTAGTGTTTGTAGCAGTTGGACAGTGGAATTCATGGTTTGATAATCATATCTATACAAGAGCAAATGAATCCCTGACAACATTACAGTATTTATTATATAATTATCTGAACGAGGCACAGAGACTTGCAGAGCAATTAAAAACAGCTTCAAGTGGAGCTGATATGACAAAGGCAATGGCAAGTATCTCACCAAAGGGAATAAGAATGACAATTACAGTATTGGCATCACTACCGATTTTTGCACTATATCCGTTTATGCAAAAATACTTCTCAAAAGGAATTATGGTAGGAGCGGTTAAAGGATAAAGAAAGGCGGGTTGATTTTTCAACCCGTTTTTTATACCTTTTTTACCTGCCTGTTATCAATCTTATATATAGTAAGTAAATCAAAGAGCAGATTACTGTCTTTCGGGTAGGATAAATATCTTGCCTCCCAAGCAGGAGCGAACTTTTCCTTATATTTTCTCAGGCCGCCGAAGGAATAGAAACGACTTGTGAAGCTGTAAACTAAAAATGCAAGCTTCTCATTAAAAAAACTGTGGTCATACTGACCGACATTTGAAAGAGGAGCCATTCCAAGGTCAAAGTATCTTACATTATTTTCCTTCATATAAAGAAAAATTCGTACAAAGAGATAGTCCATAATACCGTTTCTTTCCGTTTTAGGATCGTAGCGCATAAGGTCTATACTTGACTCATTATCATTATTGCATACCAAAAAGTTTGCAAATGCCTGAATATTTCCGGAACCATCAAGCACACAGGCTATTGGGGCAAGTGAAAGATAATCTCTGTCAAAATACCCTAAAGAAAAGCCCTTTTCCTGCCTTCCCGAAAGCCAATCATCTGAAATATTTTTTAATTCATCCAAAAAATCATTTGAAAAAGGCGGAAACTCTACTTTAAAGGAATATCCGCTGTTTTCTCCACGATTTGTAATAGCACGAAACTTTCTTCCGGCTTTTCCGGTCAGATCGAATTCATCCAGATTAACTTTTGCAGTTTCACCAAATTTCATAAAATCATAGCCGAAATTGTGCAGGAGTAAAGTGATATCCTGACTTATTTCATAAAAAAGAGGTATAAGATTTTTGTCTTCGGCATCTTTTATAAATGAAGATACAGCTTTATTAAAATATTCACTTCTACCTATAGGATCCCCCATAACAACAGCCTTACCGTCTTCTAAGGCAAATTGAAAAGCTACGAGATCTTTTTCATCTTCAGTGTAATAATAGATAAGTTTATCTCCCAAAAATGCAAGCGAAGCATTTAAGTCGGTATTATCAAAACTTTCTAAAAACGCTTTATAACGAGATTTTTCAAATTTTTCCCCAAATGAAAAATGTTTATCCTTTGCCATAGATTCCACTGCAATATAAAAGAATGCAATAATCAGTAAGTATACAAAAAGATGTAAAAAGTGAATGAAAAATCCGTTAAAAAAATGTGTTCCCATAGAAGTCTTTGAGAGAAAACCGTTATGGTGGAAGAGAAGAAAGCCCAAACTGTTTCCTCCTGTATTTCCCCTTGATACATACAAAAGAAATACAGTGATTACAAAGCTGGAAACTATATATCCTATATCTTTTATTCTGTCCTCTAAAGGATAGAAAAATGACTTTCTGTTTAAGCCGTTTCTCTCAATGTATAAAAGCATTAAAAATACAAGTATATAAAGACTGCCAAAAACAGAGTAACCGCCCAGATTGATATAAATAAGGCTTATGAGGCATAGTACAACACAAAAAGGTTTTGCAAATGCAGAATGTCTTTTTATCAATCTTCCAAGCAGGAAGAAAAGGCTTCCAAGAAGAAAACTTGGAAATTGAAAGAGCAGTTGACCTCGGATTGGATCCATTTTCCCTATAAAAGGTATGTTATGAATTTCATCGGGAAGTATTGCACTTGCCATAAGGAAAAAGCCGAAGAAATTTGCCATGAAATGAAGTATTCCACGGCGTACTATGTTTGAGAGTTTCCCGGGTAAACCAAGAAACTTGTCATTTATTTGGCCTGCCATACTTTTTATAAATAAAATCAGTCCTATAAAGAACGGAATAAAATAATAAAAAATACGGAAAAGCAAAAGCCAACTTGCAGCTTCATTATGGTTTAATGAAAGATGGAGCAGGCCTCCTATCATTATCAGATCAAAACTTCCAAGACTTCCCGGTATCATTGAAACAATACCTATACAAATGGAAATACAATATAAAGGAAGTATATTTACAAATGAAATATTGTAACCAAGTACTCTTCCTACATAGAAGAAAAATCCGGATACAAACAGCCAATCCAAAAGTGAGGTGCATATGAGAGCAAGTATTTTCTTTTTGCTCAAATTTCCGAAGTAGTCAAGCCTTTTTCTTGTAGAGAGGAAAAGTAGTGCCAGAAGTATAAGCGAGGCAAGTACAAGTACAAAACTATATGTCTTTAAAGTACTATTCTTATCATGAGAAAACAGCAATAACAACGATACAAACGACAATAAAGAAAGCCCCGACATAAAGTACGGCATTACCTTTGATATGCCTTTCATTGTTTTGCCTTCCTGTTCTTCGTCGGAAAAATAGCTGTATCTAAGTCCGACATCCACAAGTCCCGCAAAGCCTATAAGATTATTTAAACTGTTTATAGTCCAACTGTTTTCAATAAGCTTAAATATAGATATTTTCTTTCCAAGTTCTTTTGTAAGTATATAGTCATACAGCATCATAGGAGAAACTGCAAGAATACCGAAAATAAAAAGGCTAAAAATCTGTAAAACGGACAAATGACGAAGTATATCCTTTACGGCACTGAAAGAAACAGTCTTTCTCATATGAGAAAATTCTATCAGAACCAAGATAAGTATACTTACAAACAAAATGCCTTTTAAAACATTTTTATATTTTTTAAAAAAAGAAATTATCTTTTGCATGTTTACCTCCGTAAAGAATTAAAAATTACTGAGTACAACTTTGTATATAGCTTACCATTTTGGAAATAGTAAGGTTAAAGTAGTTACTGTCCTTTTTTGGAATATTGTGGCCTTGGTTTTTCCTCTCTATAAACTTACCCCTAGGGAAAATTTCGGCAATAGATATGCTGTGCTCCCTTTTGATCATATCATGGTCTCCAACCAAAACTATGACAGGATAGTTTGATTTGGAGAAAGTTTTTTTGGGAATATTCAGATCTTCACGCAAGAGTGGAGAAACCTTTGATTTCCTTTTAAAACAGGGTAAGATTATACCCAGAGTTTTATATAAGACTTCTTCAAGATAACAAGCGTATCCGGGGAGAAATTTCAGACCCTTAAAGCTGATATTACCGCTGTTTGCCAAGATACCTGCGACTCTTTCTTGGTGAAGTGCAGCATACTTTATGGCAAGATTTGCACCGTCACTATGTCCTACCAGCAGACATTTTTCTATATTAAGATATGAGAGCAGCTCATCAAGACTGTCAGCCAAATAAGAAAAGCTTATTTTCCCCAAAATATCTCCTGATTTACCATGTCCTAAGCTGTCTACAAAAATAAGCTTATAGTACTTGCTCAAAACCCTTTGCTTTTTAAAATAACCGCTTTCCAGATTGTTTCCGTGTAAGAAGACAACCGGAAAGCCTTTTCCTATGATTTCATAATGGATTCTTTCTCCGTTACTACGATAAAATTCCATTTCATCACACTTTCTATGCTTTATTTCGTATCATGTTCTAGCACAATGAAAGTGGAATGTCAAATTAAGTTTGGATGAAGTATGGGAATTTCAAATTGAGATTTAATTATATGTGAGAAAATGCTATTATTATAGACAGAGAGGTGAAAGTATAAATTGTAAAACAGATAATGTATAATTAGTAATATTATTAATTGAGTTTATGGAGTTTAGAATGCTTTTATGGACTATTCAACATAAGGCTGCTTATGATATTTTACTTGAGACAGGTAGACTTATAGCAAATGAAAAATATTTATTGTTTGATGGTGGATTACGTTGTTAGGGAGTTAAAAAAGGAATGGGTTTTGAAGGCGGAGCATTTTGTCTTGGCCGGATAAACTATATTTAGAGAGGTATCATATGGGGATATTTGATTCATTTAAAAAGAACAAGAAATCAGTTTGGGAAAAGTTTGTAGAAAAGTATAAGCCGGATAAGGAGCTTGTAAAGCCTTCAGAGCATATAATAGGTGCCTGCAGGAGTGCCGGAGTGGCTGAGAGTATCCTTTGGTTTATGGAAAATTATGGTTTCGGTAACTACGGGGACGGCATTATAAAGCTTATAGATCCTGAAGACTATATGGATATCTTTTATAAATGGCTCGGAAAAGAGGACTATTCGCGAATTCCGTTTATGATGACAGGATTTGGAGATTTGTTTTATTTCAGGAATCTCGGTGACGGCGAATATGACATATCTTTTTTGGATATACACTACAGAAATATTTCTGTGGCGGCATATACCGTGGAGGAGTTTGTAGAATATCTTATTGACAGTGAGGTTGAAGAAAAGATATTAAGGCGTAAACTTTTTGATGAGGCGAAAGATAAATTTGGAGTTTTGCCTTTAAATGAGATATATTTCTTTGCCCCTGCACTTGTGACAGGAGGTGGGGAAGAAATAAAGTATGTCAATAAAGGTGATGCAGCTGTACATCAGAGTATATTGTTTGATTGGGGTTGAGGATTTTATATAGTGTACTCATGTCGACGCTTACATAAGATGCAGATATATGTAAAAAATTTATCTGATATCTTTGACAAGGGAAATTAGTAATTTAAATGTTTAAAATGCTTTATTGAATAAAATTATAGGTGTGGAAGGGTTAAGATGAGTAATAATACTGATAACGGATACAGATCAAACATTGTATATTCAATGCTTGATGCAGATAAAACGGTAGAATTTGATACAATTGTCGAAATACTTAACAAATGCTTTGGGAAAAATTACAAGGGATTTCAAAGGGCTTTTATTGTATTAGACAATAAAGGAACTGCTTTTTGGGCACCAAAATTTGGATATAATAAGAAAGAAACACGATGGAAAAATACGTTAGTAGATGGTGAAAATACTATAATTGAAGAGGACTCTGACGGAAAGATAGGGTTAAGTGATATTGTTAACAGTAACATCAGAGTTACATTTAAATGTTTAAATGGTAAATATAGATTCCTTGGAGTATATAAGTTTGATGAAAAGAAGTCTGAGCCAAACTTCAGAGTATTTAGAAGAATATATAAGGTAATAGACTTGGCACCTTATTCTTTAGAAAAGGAGAGGAACAATTTAACAATAGAAATTCAAGAGGCAAAAAAGATTCCTGTGGAAGTCTTGAGGCGACAAGCTGAGGAAGAGTCACATAGTCAAGCAGATAGACGTAGTTATGAGGGAATGATTTATATCAGAAATTCTAAGGTTGCCGCTTATACAAAGATAAGAGCGGCAGGAATATGTCAGTTATGTGGACAGCCTGCTCCATTTAAGGATAAGGACGGAGAACCGTTTTTAGAAAATCATCATCTTGTGTGGCTCAGTAGAGGTGGAACTGACACAATTGATAATACCTGTGCATTGTGTCCGAATTGTCATCGTAAAATGCATATTCTGGATCTTCAGGAAGATGTGGATAAATTGATTAGGATAGCAAAAGGGTTGGATTAAATATTGTTTGATGGGGGATTATGTTTTTATTATGATTGACTTGAATAAAGAAAAATTTAATATGCACAATAAAGAAATCACCCTATACAAGTCATCTGATACAAATGCTCCTTTGATTGTTTTTAATACTTTTGAAGGTGATGGCGAAGATGTATATCAAGCATTGCAGAATATGGACTGCACTTCTTTAAATTTACTTGTGATTGGAAATATTGATTGGAATCATGATATGTCACCATGGTATATGCCTTCAATCTATTCTAAAGAAAAATCTTTTAGCGGCGGTGCAGATGAGTATCTTATATTGCTTATAGATGACATTTTGCCAAAGGCAAAGGAGATGATAGATGGAGAACCGGGATTTACAGGAATAACAGGATATTCACTTGCAGGTCTTTTTGCTGTTTATGCTATGTATAAAACTGATGCATTTGACAGAGTGGCAAGTATGTCGGGCTCACTTTGGTTTCATGACTTTATTGAATACTGTAAAAGAAATGATAGTAGGAAGTTACCTGATAAAATCTATTTTTCTCTGGGGGATAAAGAGGCAAATACACGCAATCCTGTATTAAAAACTGTAGAGGATAATACAAGAGAGCTTTCAGAGTATTTTAAGAACCTTGGGAGCGAGGTGATATTTGAATTAAATCCGGGTAATCATTTCACAGATACAATTCTTCGCAGTGCAAAGGGTATAAAGGCAATTTTATAGTTTTTATTAAAAGTTTAAAAGGGAATACAAAATGGGAGAATATAAACCACCGTTTCATATGACGGACAGAATTACAAATCTTGTAGCTGCAATTAGTGAACAGGTTGGAAGAATTACAGTACTTTCACATGGAAAGCTAAATCCACATTTAAGAAAAGAAAATAGAATAAGAACAATCCATTCTTCACTTGCTATTGAACAAAATTCACTTTCTTTAGAACAGGTGACTGCTATACTTGATGGAAAGAGAATTTTGGGAAATCCTAATGAAATACGTGAAGTTAAGAATGCTTATGAAACATATGAGTTAATGCTTTCACTGGATCCTAATTCAGTAAGAGATTTACTCAAAGCACATCGGGTTATGATGGAAGGGTTGATTCCTGAGAATGGAACATTTAGAAGTGGTGGAGTAGGAATTTTTGATGGTGATGTTGTTGTACATATGGCTCCACCTGCTAAATTTGTACCTATGCAAATTCAAGAACTGTTTGAATGGTATAAAAATTCAGAAATGCACCCGCTGATTAAAAGTGCTATTTTTCATTATGAATTTGAGTTTATTCATCCTTTTGCGGATGGAAATGGGCGTATTGGAAGGATGTGGCATAGCTTATTACTTGGTAAATGGAATGAACTGTTTTATTGGCTGCCAATTGAAGAGTTGATAAGAAGCAGACAACAAGATTATTATGATTCACTTGGAAAGTCGGACAAAGAAGCTGACAGTTATGCTTTTGTAGAATTAATACTTGAGATTATACTTACAACTCTTGAAGAGACAGTTGTGGTTGGAGATATGTAAGGTGGGGTATGGGATTATTAGATTCATTTAAAAAGAACAAAAAATCGGTTTGGAATAAGTTTATAGAAAAATGAATGGTAATATATTAAAATGACTTTCACATATACAAGCTTAGCCTTGTGAAATGAGAAAGTCATTTGTATTTTTACTTGAACTGTATAGGAGTACTGTTTTTCGGTCTTAAAGAAATTGCGGCTCCTATAGCACCGGCATATCTTCCTAGATGATGTGTATGAATCTTTTTCCCAAGTTTTTGTGACATCAATTCTATAAAATATGGTGTGTAGCTAAGTCCGCCTGTGAGCATGATTTCACCTAGGAGACCATGCTTTTGAGCGAGGTTTATAACCTTATTGGCTACTGAATCTATTACTCCGGCAGCTATATTTTCTCTTTTTTCACCGGACCCTATATAGCTGATAACCTCCGATTCTGCAAATACTGTACACATAGAGCTTATAGAAAGTGAATCACCAATAGAGGCGAGAGCGTAAAGCTCTTCAAAGTCTGTGCCCAGTCTGTTTGCCATGACTTCTATAAATTTACCTGTACCTGCCGCACATTTATCATTCATTAGGAAGTCTCGTACCATACCGTTTTCAAGGCTGATTATCTTTGTATCCTGACCGCCTATATCTATGACGGTTCCGTCAACTCCAAACAGAGCATAGGCTCCTTTGGCATGGCAGGTTATTTCTGTTATAACCTTATCCGCATAATCTACGCAGATTCTTCCGTATCCGGTTGCGGCACAGCTCATATTTTCAGAAAGTCCGTCATATTGTAGCCTTTGTAAAATATTTTTTGCAGTTTCCTTACTGTTCCAGCCTGTAGGTATACAAAAAGATTTGACAAGTTTTTCATCATCAAGTACTACCACCTTTGAGGCGGTGGATCCTATATCTATACCTACATAATATCTTTTATCCATTTGTTAAGTTAATCCTCTCATTATACAGCTACAGTTTCAAGGAATGCCTCAAGTCTTGTGTTTATCTGTCCGACATCGGCCTTTGAATAATCTGTTTCTATCTTCAGATAAGGTACACCCTTGGCAACTACAGCCTTTTTAACATTAAATGATTCTATAGAGAAGGTATGGCATGCCTGAAGTATTATTTCAACCACTCCATCTACCTGATATTCATCTACCATATCTGTAATAAAGCCAAGTCTGCTGTCATTCGGACTCATTACGGAGCAATTGATATTGAGATATTTTTTTGCAAGAGCTCTTGCTACAGGTAGAGTGGTATCTACCTTTTCAATCTTTTCTCTGTTTGTACTGCAATTATCAAATGCAACTACATCCGCACCAAGCTCCTCCAAAACTTTAATGGTTTTATCTCGTACGCCGCCGTTTGGACATCCTGTTATCAATATTCTCGGTTTTCTTGCTACCTTACCCTTATAATTTGCCTCCCAATCGGCCTTTACTTCATCAATTCTTTGTCGTATCTGCTTACAACATTCTTCCATACTTGGTATAAAACTAAGTGTATCAAGTTTGGTTCCGATTTCATAACCTGAGATGGGAGATGGATTGAGTTTTCCAAGTTCAAGATATTCAAGTACCAGATCTCTTTCAGCATTTTTTAATAATATTGCTTTTTTAACATCTTCCTCGGTAATGGTTACACCATAGAAATCTTCGAGTTTTTTCCAAAACTTATGTATTTCCGCCTCCCACATATTTAGAGCAATTTCATCTCTTGAAGACGGAAGTTGCATAACATAGGTTTCTTTCAAATCATTCATAAGCTCAAACATTTTCTTTTTTCCATCACAGGTGGTTTCACCTACTATAAAGTCGGAAAAATAAAAATATGGGCAGGTATCGGTAAGAGCAAAACCGTAACTTGCCTTTATCAACGGACAAAGATTTGAGGGTAGATGCGCTTCTGCAGCACTTATAGGCTCTTCGCTGGTTGCACAAAGAGATACGGGTATGGCACCTGCCGCTATAATCAGCTCTGTAGGAACAAATGAGCAATAAGTTCCCACAATTTTTCCGCCATTGTCCTTGTGCTCCTTCATTTTCATAAAGCCGGCTTTTCTTGCATCTGTAAAAGACTCGAAGTTATCAGGAAGTCGTAACATAATGAAATTCTCCTTATTTATAAAATATCACTATTTCAATAAAAAATGTATAGATAAATTATATAAAAAATAAGGTAAATCCTCAATATATTTAGTGATTTAATTTTTCAATATGTGAATGGCATTATTCGATATAATGAATAAATGAGAATATATTTATAGCATATATAAAAAAGCCGGGTTTAAATACCGGCTTGAATTAAGAACAAAAATTACTTATGGCTTATAATTTCTTTTACCCATTCTGAAAGATTTTCTTCCTGCTCTTTTGTATCTGTTGTTATAACAAACTCCTGTCCACGTGATGCGGTTTTTAATATGGATGAGTCACCTTTAATAATAGGGTGGGTATGTCCCTGCCAGGAAATAGCTATTCCTTTTTCTGCAAAGAATGAAGGCAATTTCCACACACTTCTGCTTGGCTGCTCTTTTTGTGTAAGTACCAGTGCATCATTATAATGAAAGGTAGAGCATTTCTTTGAAAGATATATACGATTGTTGGTATAAAAAGGTGCTATACTGTGCGGATGCCAATTGTATTTTTCGGCAATTTTCATATCATCCTTTATAACTTCACCGATTTCCAAGTATCCGTATATAATATGACGAATAGGAGATCCCTTCACATAGGAAAGCTTTCCGTTTTTTATCTCGGTTTCTCTAAACATTCCATAAAAAAGAAAGAGATCACCTACATCCACACCGGATTTGTCAAGATGTGTAGCGGGTACTCCCCACTGTCCGAATGCAGGTATCCAGTCACTTGGTCTATTATCAATACCTTCATATATATCAGGATCCAGGTGACAGGTAGGATAACTTTCAAAATCAAAATCCGGATGCAGTTCAGTTATAATATCTCTATAGTTTTGTCCTTTGTACTGTATATCTTCGTATTTTTTCTTGCTTTTTCGATCGGGTATAGGGAGTGATAGTAAAGTACCGTCAGGAAGTATTGGACTTGCCACTCTTCCGGATTCGCTATCCATTCCCTTTCTGCTCAATATTACTTTCATGTCGTCCCTCCTTGTGATATAATTTTAACATATACTATAAATAAAAACAAAGCATTTATAGACTTTAGAAAGATATATAATGAATCGAGGACAATAATTTGAAGAAGTACTTACTGCCTATACTGATGTTTTCTATATTTGAAACAATTGCTGTCGTGCTTTGGTTGGCATTGGATAATTTATTTTATTTTTTTAATTTCAGTTATATAGGAATATCAATATCATTTGGTATTTTTTTGTTTATAAAAGAATATAAGTATGCAAGAAGAGTGGTACAATTGCTTGTAGGGCTTTATATACTTATATATTTAGGAATCATAAAGAATGAAAATATGCAAATAGAAGGTTTTTGGTACTATCTTTTTACAGGAGTTTTTGAGGCTGCAACTATTCACTATGTGGTGGCAAAGATATTTGGGCCGATCATATTTGGAAGAGGATGGTGTGGATATGCATGTTGGACGGCAATGATACTGGATTTTTTGCCATATAAGATTCATAAGCATGAAAGAAAAAATATTGAGTGGATAAGATATATAGTGTTTTTACTTTCATTAGGTTTTGTTGCAACACTCTTTATTGCAAAGGTAAAGAATCTTGATAGAATTATGTTTGTATCATTTATAATAGGTAATTTAGTCTATTATATAGTAGGTATAGCACTTGCCTATATATTTGAAGATAACAGAGCATTTTGCAAATATATCTGCCCGATAACAGTTTTTCTAAAGCCTATGAGTTATTTCTCTTTGGTCAGAATAAAATGTGATACAGATAAATGCATTTCCTGTAATAAATGTAAAAAGGTATGTCCTATGGATGTTGATATGACGGACAATTCAAGAAAAAGAAAAAATGGCACAGAGTGTATTCTATGTATGGAATGTGTCAGGAGTTGTCCTAAGGATGCATTGTAAGTACAAATGAGGTATGATATGAGAAAGGGTATAAAATTTCACAGCATATATTATAGATGGATATTGTTTATATTTATCTTTGTCACTATGGTGATTTATTTCATAGGTGAAGGCAAAGATATGTATTTTGAAGGGCATTTATTTAATTCAAAAAAACTTTGTACAATACTGAACATTGTATGGCTTGTAATGTTTGTTGTTTTTTCATTTGTTGTGACAAAATGTGTTATCTCAAAGGACGGGATATATTTAAAAAAGATAGATTTGACGGTTCCATGGGAGGATATATCAAATATTACATATACATGGATAAACGAATTCAGCTTATATCAACATGAATGCTCATTTTATAATGTAAAAACTATGGTAGTATATAGACATAATTATAAGCCTATTTGTATTACGAATATTTCAGTACTGTCATTATTTGTCGTAAAGTTTTTTTCACCACGTACTAAAGTGGATATAGTATTCCCGGTACTTACTACATTATTAAATGTGGTCATGAATGTAAGTGTATTGTATATAGGATATACAACAAAAATACTTACTATAAGGATAAAACCTGAGATGTTTTTTACTCTTTTAGTATTGTACTGTGTAAAGTCTGTTATATTCCCTATTGTGATGTTAAAAATAACAAATATGAAATATGGAAATTACTTAAGGCATGAAAATTTGAGTAAGGGTAGAAACCCTAATGTAATACATGTATAAAAACACAAAAACTCTCAAACCGGTTTTGCCGGAATGAGAGTTTTTCTTTACAATACTTTTCTTTATATTACTTCTTTGGATAGAATCCGCTTGGATTTTCATCAAGCTTGATAAGTATATTCTTCATCTGTGTATAGTGATCAAGGATTACCTTATGTGTTTCTCTACCGATACCTGATGTCTTATATCCTCCAAACGGAGCACCTGCAGGGATTGCATTATAGGTATTTACCCAAACTCTACCTGTTTCAATACTTCTTGAAACACGGAATGCACGGTTAAGATCCTTGGTCCAAACACCGCCGCCAAGACCGTATACGCTTTCATTGGCATATTTGATTACTTCATCTTCAGTCTTAAACTTTATGATAACTGCTACAGGTCCGAATATTTCTTCCTGTGCAGCATAAGAATCATTGGTTACATTTGTTATAAGTGTAGGCTTGTAGAATGATCCGTTTGCAAGCTCACCTTCTGTATAGCGTGAACCACCACATGCAATAGTAGCACCGTCAGCTACAGCTCTGTCTACACATGCCTGAATCTTTGCTACCTGACCTTCATTTATCTGTGAACCCATCTGAGTATTAATATCAAGAGGATTTCCTACAACAATCTTGTTAAACTGATCTACAGCTCTCTTTACAAACTCATCATAGATACCTTCCTGTACAAAAACTCTTGATCCTGCACAGCAAACCTGGCCCTGGTTAAAGAGGATACCAAGCTGAACACCGTCAATGGCAAGGTCAAGATCACAGTCGTCAAAGAATATATTTGCTGATTTTCCACCAAGCTCAAGTGTTGCCGGTATAAGTTTTTCAGCTGCTGCCTTTGCTACTGAATAGCCTATCTCAGTAGAACCTGTGAAGGCAAGCTTTCTAAATCCGTTGTGATCGAGGATATACTGTCCCGACTTGCTTCCTGCGCCTGAGATAACATTAAATACACCCTTAGGAATAATATCCTTTACAAGTTTTGCAAGCTCAAGTATTGAAAGAGGAGTAGAAGAGCTGCTCTTTAATACTGTACAGCATCCTGATGCAAGTACAGGTGCAAGCTTCCATGCCGCCATAAGGAACGGGAAGTTCCATGGAACTATCTGTCCAACTACACCGATAGGCTCTCTGAATACAAGAGATAGTGTCTTTGAATCAAGGAAGTTTGAAGTATCTTCTTCTGTACGAATAGCGGAAGCAAAATATCTGAAATGGTCTGCTGCAAACGGAATATCAACATTTAATGTCTCACGAAGAGGCTTACCGTTGTCAAGACTCTCGATATAAGCAAGATCCTCTTTGTTTGCGTCTATAACATCGGCAATCTTTAAAAGAATCTCAGCTCTCTTTATCTTATCAAGGTTCTTCCATGAATCAAAAGCTGCCCATGCCGCATTTACCGCATCATCTACATCTTCCTTTGTAGCCTCTGCCACACTTGCGATCTTTTCCTTGGTTGCAGGAGAATATGTATCAAAAAACTTACCGTCTTTTGAATCTCTGAATTCTCCGTTAATAAAAAGCCCATACTTTTCGTCCGGTCTCTTTGCCATATTTAAAATACTCCTTTCGAGTTATTAATCTTTAGTAAATTACTATAGATTGATTCTAGCATAAAAGAAAATAAAATGCTATATTTTTCTAAAAAGTAGATAATTTAACAATAAGAATACAGATTTTAACTGCCTTTGGTTACAATTATTACATCTAAAACGATTATAATACCGATTTATTCGTCTTGTTTTTATTTAGAAACATAGTGGATTGATAAATTTTATTCACAAGACATTGTAAAAAATAATTATAATATGGTACTTATGAATGGATAATCTTCAAAACTACGACAAATTTTCTATATCTGTTCAATCTTTTGTAACTATTAATTTATTTCAAAATATTGTATAGTTGTGAAAGAGTTTTTCAACGGAGGAAGATATGCAAAAGAGATATGTTTTAGGAGCAATGACACTGTCAGCATGTATTTTACTGACACAGGTAATGCCTGCCTTTGCAGGAATAATAGGACACAGTTCGGCAAGTTATAAGGCTGCACAGACACAGAGTGTGGCGCAGAGTACAGAT
Organism: Lachnoanaerobaculum sp. MSX33; assembly: GCF_000512995.1. Lineage (NCBI taxonomy): Bacteria > Bacillati > Bacillota > Clostridia > Lachnospirales > Lachnospiraceae > Lachnoanaerobaculum > Lachnoanaerobaculum sp. MSX33. The sequence continues at coordinate 44,027 of NZ_AZXX01000022.1, forward strand.
TTTACATTTTTGAGTACAGATATGTATACATATCAAAAGATGGAAGGTGATATAAATCTGTTTAAGCAAAAGTACGAGGGGGTTACATCGGATTCAATAGGTACAACACCTGACGGAAGAAATATATACAGAATAATAATAGGAAACAGAGAGGCTTCAAAAAAGATTCTTGCAATAGGCGCTATTCATGCAAGAGAATATATTACAGCTTCAGTTGTAATGCGTCAGGTTAAAGAGATGCTTGATAAGAGAGCGGAGGGAGATAAGAGTCTGGATGAAGTTTGTATACAGTACGTTCCGATGTTAAATCCGGACGGAGTTGCGATTTCACAAAGCGGTATGGCAGGACTTAATAAGGAAGAGTCAAAGAAGAAGTTACAGGAGATTATTGACAATTGGTCCGAGTGGGGACTTAAAGAAAATCAGGACAAGTACAACTGGTTTTTAAATAAATGGAAGAATAATTTAAACGGTGTAGACATTAACCACAATTTCCCGACAGGGGGCTGGGATCAAAGAGCCGACAGTAGGAAAAAGCCTTCAAACGAGCATTATAAGGGAGCAAGTGCAGGTTCTGAAAGTGAGACACAGGACCTTATAAAACTTGTAAATAATGAGAACTTTTCAGCCGTGCTTAACTATCATACACAGGGACAGATTATTTATTGGTCAAATCAACATGCATCTGCAGAAGTTTTGGCAAAGGATAAAGCGATGGCTGATATAGTGGCGTCTCATACAGGATACAGACTTGTGACACCGGAAGCTGACGGTTCAAAGTTCGGTACAGGCTTTAAGGACTGGCTTGATTGGGAGAATGGTATTCCAAGTGTTACTGTTGAGGTAGGAATAGGAACTTCACCTGTACCTGAAGCACAGATAGATACTATTTGGCAACAAAACGTCGGAGTTTTACCTGATATTGTAAAATATATTATTGGAAAATAAAGAAAAAGCCTTTAGGTAGATAGTATACCTAAGGGCTTTTGTTATTAATTATTCCAGTTTATAAGCAAATATATCAGTGATGAACCGAACATATCGGCCATTGCATGCATCAAAAAGAATGGTAAAAGATTCTTTATTACTTTCTTGTACATAAAATAGTAGAAGAGTCCATATACAACACCTATTACCAATGACCAAAGAAGTCCTTGATAGGTGTGGAATGATACTCTGACCAAGGTTGAAAAAGCCAGTACATACCATTTATGTTCATCTTTTACAGAGGTCAAAAGACCGAGAAAGAAAAATTCTTCATAAAATCCGTTTAAAAAAGCATATCCGATTGCAAGCGGTGAAAGTGCCAGGAATTTATTTAATGCTTCCATCGGATTTATGTCTTGAAGCAATGAAGGATCAAAATAGTTGTAGTCGCCACTCACTGTAGTAACAAGGTCGCCGAAGAGACCCATTATTGAGAAAAGAACAGGCACCCAAATAATTACCGACCAATGTAATTTTATCTTCAACTGTTTAAAATCAAAGTTTCTGATAAGTAAGTACAATATCGCAATTATCAAAAGTATCGCCTGCAATTTAAAATTGCCGGTATAGGCCGCACCGTCCGAGGCAATATCCATAGATTCAGCTGAATCTTGTATAGCCTGTGGATCGGACTGAAGTAAGCCGATAAAAAGTTGTGTTGAAGTTACTATAAAAATACCGAACATAATACCGGTAACAATAAGGATATCAAACCATCTTAAATATTTAAGTTTTTCTTTAGGTCTGATTTTTTCTAAAAAATTCATTTTTATATCTCTCTTTCTTCTATATAATATATTATTAAAGCAAAATACTTGCTTGAATATTTTGTGCCAAAAATAATATAAACTATATATGTGAAAAATCAATGTATAAATTAAATGAAATTTTTGAAATTTTGGGATACAATATAAAAAAGGAGGATGATAATACATGAAATTAAAAAGACTTAGAGATATCTTTCTTATGTTTATGGCATGTGCATTCCTTGGATGGATTTATGAAGTGCTGGTTGGACTTTTGGAAACGCATGTCGGATATGTAAATCGTGGATTTTTATTCGGTCCGTATTTGCCGATTTACGGTTTCGGGGGAATCATATTGATTGCGCTTTTAATGCCGATAAGAAATAAGAAAATACATTTAGGAAGATTAAATATATCTTTTGTATTGGTATTTCTTTCAACTATGCTTATCACTACAATACTTGAACTTGTCGGTAGCTATTTTATGGAGCTGATAATGGGCGACTGGCTTTGGGACTACAGTAATTATTTCTGTAATTTTGAAGGAAGGATTGCTCTGTGGAGCAGTGTGAAATTCGGACTTGGAGGACTGATAATAATATACCTGATAGAACCTGCAATAAGATTTTGTATTGAAAAATCAAATCAAAAAGCTGTAAATATATTTACCGTATTTCTTGGTATTATATTCATTGTGGATTTGGGGCTTAGACCGTTTTTGGGTAGTAACTTTATAGGAAAATAATTTATTGGAGGTAAACAATGGATAGAGTTCCTTTTTTAAGTATGGTATTTATGGTTATATCCTGTATAGTAGGATTTGCAATTCCGGTTATACTTTTTATTTATTTCAGGAAGAAAAAGCGTGCGGATATTGCTCCATTTTTTATAGGTGTAATAGTATTTATTTTCTTTGTAACGGTTCTTGAAAGTTCCGTTCACAGAATCGTTTTCGGATTACCGTTCGGTGATATTATAAAAAATAATGTAATACTTTACGCATTGTATGGTGGACTGATGGCTGCGATATTTGAAGAAACGGGAAGACTGATTGCATTCGGACTTATTCTAAGAAAGAATAATGATAAAAGCATAAATGCATGTATGTATGGTGCAGGTCATGGCGGAATTGAGGCCGCATCTGTTTTGGGATTGACTATGATAGGCAGTTTGGCTCTTTCAGTTTCAATAAACAGCGGACTCATATCAACTATTTTAGACAATGTAGGAGGGAATGATCTTACACAGCTTAAAGATACGGTAAACACCTTGACTATGTCACCGCCATATATATTTTTACTTGGTATAGTTGAGCGAATATTTGCTGTTATTTTACAGATATCACTGTCTGTTCTTGTATGGTCAAGTGTTAAAGGGAAAAGATATTTGTTTGCTTTAGCACTTTTAATTCATTTTGTGGCGGATACTTTGATAGTTATATTAAACGGATTTCATTTACCTTTAATTTATGTAGAGCTTATATTTGGTGTGGTTTCAATAATAGTTGCGTTATTTTCACGAAAGATATATGTAGAAGAAAGTTAAGATGCGTTTTTAAAAATGTTATGATATAATTTTAGAGTTACAATAAATAATAGAGATCGAAAGGAGAATAACTATGAGGAATACAATGAATAATACAATAAGTGGAACTATAAACTACAGAGGCATAGTTGTTCGCTGTCTATTATTCTAAATTTTTTATTAGAGAATGAACGATAAAGCCTTTGAAACAGAAGAAGACAGAGGTTTTTATTTTGATACAATTAAATGGAAAATACGCACAGGCGTATATTATGTGTGATGAAACTGTGGAAAAATCCATGGTAGAAGAAGTGGCAAAGTCTCAGGTGAGAATGATTTGTGATAATGAAGTATCACAGGGCGCAAAGATTAGGGTAATGCCCGATGTTCATCCCGGAAAGGTAGGACCTATAGGCCTTACAATGACTGTGGGAAAAAAGATTTTACCTTCTTTAGTGGGAATAGATATCGGTTGCGGTATGCTTGCGGTAAAACTCGGAAAAATAAGAAATGATTTTATGAAGCTTGATACCGTAATCAGAGATAATGTTCCGGTCGGATTTGCTGTAAGAAAAGATGTACATGCATATGCCGACAGAATTGATTTAAGTAATCTTAAATGTTTTTCACATATAAGATCTGAAAAAGCATTGCTTAGTCTTGGTACTTTAGGTGGTGGAAATCATTTTATTGAGCTGGATACAGCAAAGAACGGTGAAGTTTTTCTTATAGTGCATACAGGTAGCAGACATCTTGGAAAAGAAGTGGCTGAGTACTATATGAAAGCGGGTCAGGATGAACTGAAAGACAAAGGTATAAATGATATTCCTTTTGAAATGACCTACCTTAGCGGTAATTTGATGGAAGATTACTTACATGATTTAAAAATCGTGGAAGAGTATGCGATATTAAACAGAAAAATAATTGCTGCTGAGATTATAAAAAAGATGAAGTGGAAGGCAATAGAAGAAATTTCATGTTCTCACAATTATGTGGATTTTTCAGGAAATCAGCCTATATTAAGAAAGGGTGCCATTTCAGCGAAGTTGGATGAAAAGGTAATAATTCCTGTAAATATGAAGGAAGGTGTTTTACTTGGCAGGGGACTTGGAAACGAAGAATGGAATAATTCGGCACCGCATGGAAGCGGAAGAGTACTTTCAAGAGGAGAAGTAAATTCTTCGCATACGGTTTCCGAGTTCAAAAAAGAGATGAAGGGTATCTATACAAGCTGCATAAGTAAGGATACTTTGGACGAAGCACCTTTTGCATATAGAGGAATTGACTATATAAAAGAAGTTATAAAAGATACCGTAGAGGTGGAAAATGTTCTTACTCCTATATATAACTATAAGGGAGGGGACAGAAAATGATTCTACAAATAAGTGCCGGTATGGGCCCGGTGGAATGTCAAAGAGCTGTGTTCGGTATATGTAAAGCTTTAATGAAGGAAATTCCGTCTTTAGAGATTTTAAGTTATGTGGACGGAGAGGAAAAAGAAACTTTTTATTCAGTGATGCTTTCATCCGATGAGGATTTGTCATATCTTGAAGGTACCATGCTTTGGATTTGTAAAAGTCGCTATAGGCCTGAGCATAAAAGAAAGAACTGGTTTGTGGATGTAAGTCTTATTCCTGAAACAGTTAATGTAGATGATAATTTCTCTGAAGCGGATATAATAGTAGAGAAATTTCATGCAAGCGGACCGGGAGGTCAAAATGTAAACAAGGTGGAAACAGGAGTAAGAGTTATACATGTGCCTACAGGAATAAGGATAAGTTCAACAAGAGAACGAAGTCAGCTTATGAATAAAAAGGATGCTCTTAGAAAACTTGCAATTGTTTTGAAAAATAAGAATACTTCGCAAATTGAACAAAGTAAGAACAATGCATGGAGTAAGCATACCGAGATAGTAAGAGGCAATCCGATAAGAGTATATGAGGGTGAAAAATTTAGACTAAAAAAATAAACTTGAGGTAATATTATGGGTGATAGAGAAAATTACAATGTAGAAGAAGATATCAGTATAAGCAAAGAGACTGTAGATAGTGAGAATAAAAGTATGGAAAAATATCCGTGGCTAATATCAATACTTTATATTTTGGTATTGTATGGGTGGATCGGTTTTGTTGTTTACGGAATGAAGTACTTTAATTTAAATAAATGGCTATCTCTAGGGTTTAATATAGTATTTCTTATTGCGTTTATAACACTTCTGACAGTTCAGATCAGCAGAGCGTTGCCTGAGATAAGAAGTGGGAATATAGACTATTGTATAAACGGGTTTTTATTTTATAAATATACCCTTTTGCCTTCTACATTGTATTTTATTTTTCTGGCACTTATTATATTTGTGGGTGGAATAAGTGTTTCATTAGTGGTTTTTTTTATTCCTGTAATGTTTTTGATGGCGCCTTTTATACTTATGGTGGCTTTTATACTCTCACCGATAATGTTGGCAATCTCTTTTATAGCCGCTTTACCGGGATTTGTTTTGGCAGTAGGTACTGTAATTATCAGTAGAAAACAAAAAGAGATGAAGCTTGGTAGATGCGTTTTACATATACTCCTGCAGTTTGTTCCGGTGGCTGATTTGATAGATGCATTATATATTTCGATACATTATTGGAGCAGGGCAAAGAAGTTGGCTATAATTACAGCCGTTTTTGCCGGCATATTTATAGCCGCAAGTATTATTTTATATATAATATGTTAAGAAATAAAAATTCTTAAAAGGAGATATAGTGATATGGAAAAAGATTTTATCTTAGAAAAAGACCGTATTATAAATGAGGAATCTACACAAAAGCATTTTCCTTGGATTTTGGGTATAATATATAATATAGTGGTTTACAGATGGGCGTATGTTATTATATCTCAGTTAAATACTACAGTAAAAAAAGAATTTGAAATTTTACCTCATATAGTATATCTTTTCTTACTTTTAATACCGCTTATATTGCAAATCATAAGCGTGAATAGAGCCATAAAAAGGGAGGATATAAATTATTGTATTGACGGAGCTCTTTTTTACGGATATGCAATGTTTCCGATTTCATTATTGTGTGCAATATGTATTTTTGGTGTAGCTGTGTGCGAATTTTTTTTGTTTATTGCATGTATGGTGGTGCCGGCAACAATTATTATGGCACCATTTATTGGAATAATATTTATTATATTTTTGATGATATTAGTATTGCTGTACTATGCTTTATTGTCACCGGGAATGTTGGCGGCCGGTTATCTGGTCCGCTGTTATAAAGATGAATATGGTTTAAGTAACAACAAATATAACAGACATAAGGTTTTTCGATTCATACCCGGGGTAAATTTAATCGATATTTTGTATATTTCAAATAAATACAGAGACAGAGGAAAATTACAAGCCGTAATTATATCAGTTTCCATAATACTGATGCTTCTGGTAATTGTTGCAGCCATAATAATTAGAATAGTATAGGTATATAAATGAAATCAAAGAAAATTTTTAAAATCATTGCTGCAGGTATATTGCTTGCAGCAATGATTTTACTGATATTTATAAGACATTATCATAGAAGCACTTCTGTAAAGAGACCTAAGGATGCTTATAAAAGGCATATAGAACAGTTTAAGAGCAGTGTTGATATGGATAAAGACGGAATTGATGATCAGAGTGATATATTAAACAGTGCTCTTTTGTATATACAGACAAAACCGAAGTATGAGAGCAGATACTATATAGGTGGGACACCAAATGACGGTTATGGTGTTTGTACGGATGTCGTAGCTGCGGCACTTTTCGGTGCAGGATATGATTTACAAAAACTTGTGGATAAGGATATACATGAACATCCGGAAAATTATGACATACAATCACCTGATGAAAATATTGATTATCGCAGAGTAAGAAATCTTCAGGTGTATTTTAAAAACAATACAAAAAGTCTTACTACAGATCTTTCCGAGATAGAAGAGTGGCAGGGTGGAGATATTGTTATTTTCAAAAAGCATATCGGAATAGTATCCGACAGAAGAGATAAAAATGGAATTCCATATATTATTCATCACGGCAGTAAATATCAAAGAGCATATGAACAAAAATATCTGAAAAGTAAGGCTGATGAAATAGTCGGTCACTACAGATGGGAATTGAAAAGAGAAAATTAAGTTGACACTATGGATGAGATAAGAGAGGTCGATAATAAAATTATCGGATTGAAAGATAGCGAAGTGCAACAAAGAATTGCATTGGGTCTTACAAATAAATTAAATATGGGAACCGATAAAACAACTATGGAAATAGTATTGTCAAATGTATGTACATACTTTAACCTGATATTTTTAATAATTTCCATAGTACTGATTATGGTAGGTTCGTTTAGGAATCTTACATTCCTACCTGTTATTATCGGAAATACACTTATAGGTATAGTACAAGAGTTGCGTGCAAAAAAGACACTTGATACGATGAAATTTTTAAGTGCTCCTCACAGTGACGTGATAAGAGACGGAGAACTTCAAAATATATTGTCTGAGGAGTTGGTAAAAGATGATATTATTCTTCTGAAAGCTGGCAAGCAAATCTGTGCGGACGCCATTGTTATATCCGGAAGTATTCAGGTTAATGAATCTTTGCTTACAGGTGAGTCTGATGAAATTGAAAAAGCTGTAGGCAGTAAGCTTTTATCGGGAAGTTTTGTAGTATCCGGAGAATGCTATGCAAAACTTGAGAAAGTGGGAGATGAGTCATATATTTCAAAACTCAGTACACAAGCAAAAACTATGAAAAGTAAAGAACAATCGGAGATGATAAGGCATATCAATTTGATTGTTAAGGCTGTAGGTATTGTAATCATACCTATAGGTGCGGTTTTATTTTTACAAAGCTTTTATGTAAACGGGGATACTCTTAGAAAAAGTGTAACTTCAACAGTTGCCGCCGTACTGGGGATGATTCCTGAGGGATTGTATTTGCTGACCACAGTTGCGCTTGCCCTAAGTACTATGAAACTTGCAACAAAAAAAGTACTGCTTCATGATATGAAAAGTATTGAGACTTTGGCAAGAGTTGATGTGCTCTGTGTTGATAAAACAGGTACGATTACAGAACCTGATATGAAAGTGGAAGATGTGTTCTTATGTAAAGGTGCAAACAGTTCTATAGATTATTCGGATTTTGAAAAATTATTGTTTTCATATGCTCTTGCTTCAAAAGATAATAATGCAACTATGCAGGCTTTAAAAGAATATGCAAATAAGAAAGGAATTAAAGGGGCTGTAGGTGCTCCTGTAAAGGTACTACCTTTTTCTTCATCTCTTAAATACGGAAGTATTACATTTGAAGAAGGATGCTACATTCTTGGTGCTCCGGAAATTATTTTAAAAGATAATTTTATATCTTTTGAAAATGAGATTTTGGCCTATACCGAAAATGGAAGTAGGGTTTTACTTTTTGCAAAGTATGACGGAAGTGATATTGAAGACGGTATCAAAGGAAAAGTAACTCCTATAGGTTTTATAGCTTTTGCAAATCCTGTTCGAAAGAATGCTGTAGATACATTTAATTATTTTAAGTCTCAAGGTGTAAGTATAAAGGTTATCTCAGGGGATAATCCTTTAACCGTTTCACAAATTGCCTCTCGGGCAGGAATTGAAAATGCCGAAAATTATATTGATGCAACTTTGCTTGATACAGATAAAAAGATACAGGAGGCAATATCTTTTTATACGATCTTCGGTCGTGTTACACCTAAACAAAAGCAAAAGCTTGTAAAAGCCTTACAGGCAGACGGTCATACTGTTGCCATGACAGGCGACGGTGTAAATGATATTTTGGCGATGAAGGATGCGGACTGCAGTGTGGCAATGGCATCAGGAAGTGAAGCCGCCACTCATGCCGCACAGGTTGTGCTACTTGATTCGGACTTTGCACATATGCCGGATCTGGTATATGAGGGTAGAAGAGTTGTCAATAATATAGAGCGCTCTGCAAGCCTGTTTTTGGTAAAAAATATTTTCTCGTTGCTTTTAGCGGTATTATCTGCAGTTTTTATGTTTACATATCCGCTGGAGCCTGCTCAGATTTCCTTTGTAAGCATGTTTACAATAGGGATACCGGGATTTTTATTGGCTCTTGAGCCGAATAAGAATAGGATAAAGGGGAGTTTTATTAAAAACGTGCTGATAAAAGCATTGCCTGGAGGTTTGACAGATGTTATAGCGGTATTTGCACTTGTAGTATTTGGAGAGGTTTTTGAAATATCCACAGACAGTATCGGAACTGTTGCGACCATGGTTATGTCGGTAGTCGGATTTATGATTTTGATCAAGATAAGTTATCCGCTTGATCTGAGAAAATATATAATAATATTTTTAAATGTTGCAGGTCTCATATTTACAGGTATATTCCTTAGAAAGTTGTTTGCACTTACAGACCTTTCAGGTATAAGTATTCTTCTTATGCTCACTTTTGGTTTTGTTGCGGAATCTTTATTTAGAAATATGACGGTTTTGGTAGAAAAAATTCAAATATTACTTGAAAAAATAAGAATAAAACTTGAACAAAAGCAAAAATAAGATATAGTATAAGTAGTAAGTGAAAACTTTGTTTTATGGAGTTGGTTATGAGAGAGTATAGTCCGCTTTTTAACATGAGCGATAGAATGATAAATTTATTGACTGAGATAAGTGAAGAAGTCGGAAGGGTCGGAGTTGTCTTTTCCGGTAAGATGAATCCGCTTATTCGTAAAGAAAACATAATTAAAAAAGTATATGCCTCCTTGGCAATGGAAGAAAGTGATATTTCATTTGAACAGATAAGAGGCTTTATATATGGAGAAAATTTTATTGATAATCATAAGGATATGAGAGTTGTAAAAAATCTCTATGAAGCGTATGATATGTCATTTAAATTAAATCCATATTCGATAAATGATTTGTTCTTTGCGCAAAAGATGATACTGAGCGGTTTTGCTATAGAGTCAACTGAGTTTAGAGAAGATAAGGCGGAAAACAACGACAGCGGAATATTTGAAAGTAATACAATTCCTTCAAGATTTATTCCGGGAGCTGTAAGGGATATATTTGAATGGTACAAAAGAGCGGAGCTGCATCCTGTAATAAAATGTGCAATAGTATATCATGAATTTGAACTTTTACAGCCTTTTGCGGCAGGGAACGGACCTCTTTCAAGGTTATGGCTGGATCTTTTGCTTTGTAAGTGGAAGGATATTTTCTTTTGTATGTCTGTTGAGAATGAACTTTATAACAGGATACAGGAATATAAGGAGCTTACATACAGTATAGGAAGACCGGGAGAAAGTAATAAATTTATAGAATTTATTCTTGAGACAATCCTTTTTGCATTAAAGAAAGCGCAGATTGAAGAGAAGATACCGGTTTGGGGTATGGAATCCGATGCTTCATTTACAAATGGAGATAGTATAAAGCGGGAAAAGCCTTTAGGTAGCAGTATGACAGGTAATGCCAAAATGACGGTTGGCAGAGAAGTATCAGGAGGCAGTAAAAATACCGTTGTTAGTACAAACAACCCTGCAAGTGAGAATACATTTGCAAAAAAGCTTGTAAATGTACTTGGTAATGAAGTGCTTACAACAAATGAGATAATGCTTAGGCTTGGCATGACACATAAGCCTACTTTCAGAAAAAATTATCTCAATCCGGCAATAGAGATGGGCTTGGTAGAAATGACCGTACCGGGTAAGCCCAGAAGCAGATATCAGAAATACAGAAAGATATCATAGTCGCAATACACAGAACAAGATGATTGAATACAGACCAAGATAATAAAACGCGGACTATGATAAAAATAAAAATGTCGAGATATACGATTAGCGACTAAGATATCAAAAGAACAGACTATGACAAAGTCGGGATTAAAATCGGTGTTTTATAAATATAGTTTTATTTGTGGTATACCGAGACTTTTATATATGGCTTATAAGCTTGTAATTTATTTGAAATACATATGTCAAGCATAAAT
>NZ_AZXX01000023.1:0-538 GCF_000512995.1 Lachnoanaerobaculum sp. MSX33
CTTATAAGAGTGGTTGTAGTTTTGAATACTGAATCTGTTTAGTCATTCTCTTTTAATCAATAGATGAAATGATTCAATGCACGCATTATCATATGGATAGGCACAACGAGAATAGCTTCGTTGCATAGTTTTTGTGGCTTCACGCCAAGCATTTGATACGTACCGGCTACCACGATCTGAATGTATTATTAAAGGCGATTTGATGTTACGATAAGCCTTTGCTTTATTAATTTTGGTTATAACATTTGATACTTCCATAGTATTTGAAAGAGTCCAGGATATTATTTTCCTGGCAAACAAGTCCATGACACAATTAAGGTATACAAAGCCATTTTGAGTCCATATATAAGTAATATCTGTGCACCATATGGCATTAGGGCGTTCCGGGTTAAATTGTTCATCAAGTATATTTGTAAGTTCAGTACTAAAATCAGAGTCTCCGGTGGTGGTAGTAAAAGGCTTAATCCATTGGGCTTTAATACCCATTTCACGCATATATTTTCCTACAGTGTGCTCAGCAATAGTTTCACCTGACTTG
>NZ_AZXX01000024.1:0-642 GCF_000512995.1 Lachnoanaerobaculum sp. MSX33
TTTCTATTTATAAAGGAGGTTTATGTCTGACAGGTCTATACAAAAATTCAAAGAATATGTACAAAAGTTAAATCCCATTGACGACATTATATTTAGAAAGATGGCAGAGAATAAGGAGTTTTGTGAAGAAATATTAAGGATATTTTTGCAAGATTATCAGCTGAAAGTCTTAAATAATAAGTCGCAATATGCTATAACTAATATAGAAAGACGCTCTGTTATACTTGATGCTTATTGTGAGTTAAGAGACGGAAGGCGAGTGAATATTGAGGTTCAAAATGCCGATAATGTAAATAATCAAAAGAGAGTGAGATATTACAGTAGCGTATTGACTACAAGCTTGATGAAAAAAGGCGAAAGCTTTGATAATGTGCCGGAAGTGTGCATGATATATATTTGCAATTTTGATATATTCAAAGAAAACAAGAGCTCATATTTAATAAAAAGGGTGATAGCCGGAAGTAATACGGAAGTTGATAATGGGCTTAAAGAAATATATATTAGTGCCAATATAAATGACGGTACTATACTATCTGAACTGATGGGAGTTTTTACAAAAGATGATTGTTACAGTGACAATTTTCCTGTAACATCTAAAATGAAATATGATTTTAAGTATGTTAAGGAGGGTAATAAGATGAC
>NZ_AZXX01000025.1:0-104323 GCF_000512995.1 Lachnoanaerobaculum sp. MSX33
GAATTAAGTTTAAAGATTTATAGCACGGTACTTAATATAAATATTACACCGTAAATAATTCAGGATAAATAATATATATTTTTTCAGAGTATTAATCATGAATTAGTGATTACTTATATGCTTTTCTTTGAATTCTTTTAAAGCCTTAAATGAATAATTCTTCCAAAGTACGGGACATCCACCATAGCATATATCCAAATGTTCACAATTAACACAATCTTCAGATGGTAACTTACGTATTTTATTCATTGTTTTGCCATAGTTATCTTTTTCAATTAATTTTAAAAAGTCTCTATATGATGAAAAATCTCTACCAAATTTAGCCGTTTTTTCATATATGTACATATCACATGGTAATAATTCCATTTTTGTGTTGAATGTAACAGCATTCTTTAAATGTATTTGACATGGTGATGCAAGTCTACCCTTTAATATTTGTAATTGTTTTTCTGTATACATACATATAGGAAAACTATATTCTATCCACCACTCATCTGTAATGGCATTTAATTTATCAATCTGTAATATAAAATCGTTTATCATCTTTATTGGATTATTTTTTTCCAAATAAACTAAATCTTTTTCATTAACACCATAATCATTATCAATAATAAATGTAAATGAAAACTGTCTCGCACCATTATTTTTAGCTACTCTAACAGCTTCACAAATTGACTCAATATTACTTGATGTTATAACCATCGAACAAGTAAAATCAATCTCTAGTAATGACAAATTATGAATAGCCTGACATTGATCATCATATCCATCATACCCCGTAACTTCACGCCACTCCCAAGGTTTATTACCTTTCATAGATATATCTATGTATCCGATACCACTATCAATCAAATCTCTACATAAACTAACATCCTTAAGTAACACACCGTTTGTAGCAACTGCAGTTAATATTTTATGAGATTTTGATTTGATATATTTTAAAATATCTACAAGATATGGATATGTAAGAGGCTCACCTCCTGTAAAAAAAATATATTTAACTTCTGCTTCACAACAAAAATCGACAATCTTTTTTAGACTATCATACTGTATCATATCATTTTTTGCATAACCTGCACTCTTAGCATAACAAAAATTACATCTTAAATTACAATCTCTTGTTAATACAACAGAGCACTGATCAATATTACCTTCCGTATACATTCATCCTCCTATTATTACAAAGCTATAAAACTTCTAATTATTTATTTAATCAAATTATATAATGACGAATTTTTATTATTGAATACTTCATTTGGATAACCACTGACAACGATTTTTCCCCCCTCTTTACCACTCTTTAATCCAAAATCAATAATATAATCTGCAACTCTAGAAATAAACTCAATGTTATGTTCAATAATTATTATAGTATCTTGACCTTGTTGCAACGAATGTAAGACATTAATAAATTTATCTATATCTATATCATTTAATCCAGATGTAGGTTCATCCAAAACATATAATTTTCTCCCCCTACATGATGAACTTAATGCCTTTGCTAATTTTATTCTTTGCGCCTCTCCACCGGATAAGTTCATGGACATTTGTCCTAATTTCAAATATCCAAGTCCCAATTCAATCATATTTTTTAAAGTATTATAAATTTTTTTATTTTCAGCAAATATATTTATAATACTATAAACCGGTGTCTCTAAAATTTCATAAATATTTTTTCCACTATATCTAATAGAAAGGACTTCTTCATTAAATCTTTTTCCTTCACATTCAGGACATTTAATATATGAACTAGGCAGATAGTTTAATTCTATTTTTTGTAGACCTGTACCTTGACAGCATTCACAACGTCCACCCTTAATATTCATACTAAATTTATAGGCATCAATTTTCATATGTTTAGCCTCTTCCGTAGCTGCTAGTAATTTCCGAATCTCATCAAATATTTCCAAATAAGAAATTACTGTTGATCTAGGTGTCTTTCCTATAGGACTCTGATCAACTTGTATAACTTGTCTAATTCTATCATCTCCCTCAAGAATACCATAAGTATTTTCATCTTTTCTAGTAAAACATCTTACTACAGCATATGCCAACGTTGATTTACCGGAACCAGAAACGCCAGTTATACACGTTATCTTACCTATCGGAAAACTAGCATTTTGTTTATATATATTTCTAAAATTTATATTTTTAATATTGAAAAATTTTAGATTTTCAGATATCTGTTTAAATTCTAAATTATACCTGATATCCTGTGGAACACCCAACTTTTTAATCAAATATCCTCCATCTGGCCCTCCAACAGGACCAAGTTCAATTATATTATCTGAAGAACCTATGTATTGTTTATTATGTTCTATTGCAATTACCGTATTTTCACGATAAGTCAGATTCTTAGTTGCCGCTATAATCTTTGGTACATCTCTGTAGTGCAAGCCTTTACAAGGTTCATCTAAAATATATATTAAACTTTTTAATGAACATGTGAGTTGTGTAGCAATTCTAACTCTCTGTCTCTCACCATCTGATAAGGTTGGGATTGACCTCTTAAGACATAGATAGTCAACACCAAGTTCAATTAGTGTATCTAATTTAAAAAGAATGGTATCTTTGATTTGTTCAATTAAGTCAATTTTTGAACAAGTAATTCTATCATCTTTAAAGTTTCTAATCCACGAACTTAATGATATCAACTCCATACTCTCTACTTCATTGTAATCAAACTCACCAACCTTATACTCTAATATCTCCTTTCTAAATCTAGTACCACAGCATACATGGCATCGTACCTCTTCCATATATTTATTGTATGCTCCTGAAGATATAGACGGTTCTGAACCTGATAATCTACTCAATATATCAGGGATAACTCCTCTAAGTGTTACATGATGCTGCTTTCTCTTTTTTCCAACCTTGTACACTAATTTATGCCTAATCTGATCATCAGAATACATAAGATTATTAACTTCATCATTACTAAGTTCTGAAAATTTTTTATCTATGTCAATATTATAATATTCACATAAAGCTTGTAGAATTTTTTGTTCCTTTCCCTCTGATGTACCTTTAAAATAAAGAATCGCACCATCTCTTAATGTGACATTTCTGTCCGGAACTAAAAGAGATTCTGATACAACTGTCTCTACTCCTAATCCCATACATTTAGGGCAAAATGAATTAGGATTATTTGCAGAAAATACTTTTTCTGAAACTGTTGTAACCTGATTACTATTTACAATAGAAAATAATGACCTAATGTAATATGATATTTCTGTAGTTGTTCCAATTGTAGACCTTGGATTAACATTATAACAGTTTTGAGAGATATTTATAGTCGGTCGTAAATTTTCTATTGATTCCACATGTGGCTTATCCATCAATTTTTGTCCATAAATATTTCCAGTCATTCCTTCTAGAAAAGCTCTCTGGCTTTCTGCATATATTGTATCATATACTAATGATGATTTTCCACATCCTGAGCAACCAGTAACACAAGTAAACTTATTAAGTGGAATTTCCAGATCTAAATGCTTTAAGTTGTTTTCATATGCATTTTTTACTATTATTTTTTCCATAACACTTTATATAACCCCTATACTTTAAATATACAAATAACTAACTGTACTTAGAGTTCCCATTTATTGTACCCAAATAGAGCCTCCTTTACTCTCTCATGAGTTAATTCTGCTACCTTACAACGATACTCACTAATATCGAATGGATTTCCACTCAGGCTTTCATTTGAATTCCACATCATACAAACAGTGCAATAACCTCTATCTTTACAATAAGTACACTTCGAAAATTTCCCCCTACTTATACTCCTTAACTCTTGTACCTTTTTAGAATTTTCCCAAACTTCCTTAATGCTTTGGCAGCTTAAATCTCCTATTAAATTATTTTGCCACCCTTCACATGGATAAACATTTCCATTTGTATCCACACAAAAACTATATCTACAAACAGAACATATTGGGTCATTCGCTTTTAATTTCTCCTTATATTCAGCTGTCCTATATATTTCATTAGCATATCCCTCTTTCATTTGCATATTCAATATAATATCTATATCTTCTATTATTAATCTATTTTCAAGATTATTACCTGAATGATCATATGTAGCAAATATCATTGGTTCTATAGATACAGCAATATTATGTGACCAACCCCAATGTAGAACATCAACACAAGTTTCTCTATTCTGCTTAATAATAGGACAAGAAATTTGTACTGGTATTCCTTCATCACACAATCTAATAATTCCGGATTTTGTTTTTTCAAAGCTACCATTTAACTTTGTTATAGAATCATGCACTGAAGCATCCATCGAATAAAGTGACGCTTGAACTGAAAGAAGAGGGTTTTTTTTCATTTCTAGTATAATATCTTCTGTTAATAAAGTTAAATTTGATAATATATTTACAGATAAATCAGCTTCTCTGCATTTTTTCAAGAAATTTACTATATCCTTATGAATAAGAGGTTCACCACCAGATAATGTAATATGTATAATATTCATATCTAAACCTTCTTCTATTATTCTGTAAAATAAATTTGAGTCAATTGTACTATTTTTACATTCATTTGGAATATAACAATGAACACAACGTTCATTGCATTTATCAGCTACCTCAATGTGAATACTTCTAAGTAATTCATTTTGATTTGTATCTCCATTAATATGTTCTATTTGCGTATAACAATCTTTTAATTTATTACTTTTAAATTCATCAAAGTATTTATCGTTACAACTCTCTATAGTTTCTCCATATACTATAAATCCTTCATTTGCAAATATATTAAAAAATTCTATAGTATCTTTTTTTAACACCACATATTCTACTCCTATAAAAATTTGCACCAACTCATCAAGTATTTCCTCTATATGTCTAGGAACCTTTTTTAACATACTTAACATTACAGCTCCGCTAATAGAAACATACTTTTCACCTGGATATTTTCGCTTATCATCTAACATACGATATCCATATTCTGAATTATCTGTGATGTACCCATAACCATTATATTTTCTAAATAATATGTTATCTCTAATCTTATAATACATACAAATCAGCTCCACTTACATTATATATCTTTAATTTTGATATTGACTAAATAAAAAGGGTGTAAAAGCAATAGCGCTTTCCACCCTTAACTTAAATATCATAGTAATTTTTAAGACTTAACACCACTAGGTCTTCCACATGGACCACCACCACATTTTGCTGTATTTACAGCTATAGTGTTAATAACTGTTGGCTTATCATAATTCATAACCATACCTCCTTCCCATATTTTAATACATTTTATTTACTAAAAATATATATTTTATCTGTAGTTATGTTATCACAAGCAATAATAAAGTGTCAATGATTTTCTAGACTTCACTATGATGATTAAATCAATTATTTATGTACAATAATATTGATATTTTTTTAATTAATAATCATTATAATTTCAACAAATTAAAACTTTCAATTCTTCACAACTATACTTATAAAATATATTATTGATAACACTCTTTCTAAAACTTTACATATCTATGACACCAACTTCCATATCAAATATACAACATTCTTGCATGTCATCTAAAAAAATATTTCAATAAAATTATTATTTATATTGATAAATTTTCTCACCATTTTTTTCCGCAATAATATCAAAATTAAAATCTGATAGATCGGCTTTTAGTACCGCTCTTTCCTCTTTATTCTTCCATTCCATAAAAATCTTACTCCCGCTACATTTCATACTAAATTCACTCTCATTTGAAAATACAGGGAATGTATTGCGGAATCTAAGCATTTCAAGCTGCTTTAAAACGATATCTCTTTGTAATCCGGCTTCCATCTCTTTAGTAGTCAGATTTGTACGGTTGATTTCCTTATGTCCTCCGGCCCCTGCTCTCTTTACCGCTTCATGATCATTCTTTCCTGCAAAAAGATCCAAATACCACACTTGTGGCTTTCCTGGCATAAAGATTTGAATAGCTCTGGCAAGAAGCATTCTCTTATCCTCTTCGCCCAATGCACTGTAGTAAGTTGCATTTACCTGATAATATACATTCTTTTGACCATGCAGATCCTTTACATATCCGCCTCGTTTTACAACTGTATCTATGACGGATTGAATCCTTTCCTCACTGATAAGTCCCTTTAAATCAAGTAGAGGTATTCCGTCATGGCAACCGAGCATATTTACGACTTGTATCTTCTTTTCCACAAGTTCATCCGCCCATTTTTTTAAGACTTCACCTGATTGCTGTTCAAAAGCATCTATAATAAGTCCCGGAAGGAAGAAATCATAAGTCATATAACCCTTATTTGCTATCTTCTCATAGATTTTTTCCTCATAGCTTGCGTGAATCTCAGGTAGTAGTCTCACATTGTATTTATCAGCCAATTCTCTCACCTTTGTAAGTACATCCCAGGTGGCAGGCTCATTTAAGAAATTCTTCTCACCTACCTCTTTCGGAGCATAGGCAAAAGCATCCAATCTGACTATCTTAGCACCGTAATCTGCCAATGTCTTTAAAGTATTATCATAAAACTCCCAAACAAGAGGAGATTTTATATTAAGATCCATCTGTCCAAGATATTTTCTCTCACACTCCAGCTTCTCACAAAGTTCTTTCTTTTGATCATCACTAAGTTTATTGCTGTAGATATTTGACTCGTTTAAAATCTTTTCAGGTGATTTACCCTCACAAAGCCCCTTATTTAATAGATTTGCCAATCCGTCCGCTATACCGTACTGTACTCCTGTAATATTTCTGATATCCACAGCATCCAAAGTCGGATATCTTACTTCCTGATAAAATGTATTCCAATAAGGAACTTCTTTTCCGTCAGGAAATCTAACCATCAGTATGGGCATGCCCGGTTTTCTAAAGAACATATCCTTTATAAGCTCATGTTTTGGCTGTATATAACCTGACTCAGTCATCTCGCCGCAGCCATCCCAAAATTTATTCCAATCAATGAAAAAATCTCTGTACTTTGACTTCTCACCGTTTTTAATAATATCCTGAAACTGTTTGGAAAGCACCGAAGCATGATTCAGTATAAAATCAAGCTTTAAATCAACTCCAAGCTCATCAAGCTTTTCCAAATCCTCTTTTTTTGCAAAAAGCTCATTTAAAGAATAATCAATTACTGAAAAGCCTCTGTCAAGATCCGTATGGAAGAGACTTGGCAGTATGTAAAATGATGAAAATACATCCTTTAGCTCGTTTTTACTGAGGAAATTTACAATATCACTTAAGTTCCCACCAAGACTGTCAGGATATGCATTAAGCATCGGACCGTTATTATTTTTATTCACACTACCCACCTACATTCCTATATATTTACAATATTCTTCATAGCTTAGTCTGTCACCGCTTGGAGTAATAATTATCTTTGCCTTATGTGCCTGATTTATCAGTGATTCCTGCTCTATATCAAGTACCATGGTTGTAAACGGACTGTCAATTCCGCAGTCACGATTCCTTAAAAGTCTGTATTTCAAAGTTTCTGCCGGAGTATTGTGTATAAGTATTGGAATATCGACTCCATTGAAGCAATCACTGTTTCCATGTGTCCATTCAATTAAAAGGACACCTACATCCTTAAAATCCACATCATCATACCATATCTGTGTATTGCTTCTTCCCATTCTCTTTAACCAGATTTTTTCCGCTCCTGCTTTAAATTGGTCAACAACATCCTCAACTTCTTTAAATGCAAGCTCATTGCCTGTACCGAGATACTCCTTAAGTGCATTACGTCCACCGTTTATATATGACTTGTACCATGGATATTTTTTTATATTTTCAGGATCTGCATCATTACCCTCTTCTTGCAGTTTATGAACTGTTTGAAAACGTTCTTTATTGTACTCTTCGTCCTTTACCAGACCTTTTAATCCGCCTTCTCTAAAAATATGTAGGCGCTCTGCATCATTGTACTCAGGGATTCTTCGTGGATAATTGTCTCCACCCAAAATATAGCTTCCTATTCCTATATCATTTAAATAATAAGAAAGTACTGCAGCTATTCCTGATTTTCCCACACCTGAACAACCTGATACGGATACAACAACCTTTCCGTTACCGTTTTTACTCTTAACTTTTTCAATCTCCTCAAGCAAATCAGGGAAAATCCTGCCTGCTCTGTCAATATGATACTCTGTTATAACAACCTTGCTTCCCGGTACATCAGCCTGATCTATCTCCTTAGGCAGTACCGGAGGCTTCCAATTTTTAAACTCTTGCATAAGTATTCACCTCATATACTTAACTGTACTTATTTTGGGTTTTTATACTAATCTTTCCCCAAAAACAAGCACTCCATATGAAAACTGTTTCATATGGAGTGTAACATAATATTGAGCTATTTTCTATGTATTTATTTTTACATGTTTGTATACTTTTTAAATTCTGCAACGCTCATACCTGCTCTTTTTGCCGCATCCGAAATACTTAGAATTCCGTCCTTTACCAGAGAAATAAGTACATTTACAGTACCCTCTTTAATGCCTTCTTCTCTTCCTTTTGCTATTCCCCTTGCTTCTACTCTGTCTAGTACCTCACACATAGTTACATGCTCCTTTCCTTTCACCTCGTTTATGGTCTCTTCAAATCTGTAATCATTCGTCATCGCAGACATCAGCATTAACAGTTCATCTACATGCTCAATTACCATATCACCGGCTACATATTTTTTATTTACACGCATCTGATACAAATAATCGGCCAGTATCCGAAAATCACTTTTGAACATATCTATCTTTTCTCTGTCAAGATATGCTATTTCAAATAGATTTATTTTGAAATCATTAACATATGGTTTGATCCTTTCATCTATTTCCAAAAGTTCAAATAAGCTCTTTGGCTGATTCCATCTACTATTATACCCGAAATATAATACCAATGTAATCACAGGATAAAGTACTTCTTTGTTATTCTCTTTTTTGGCCTGCTTGACATACTCTGTTCCGTCATATCCAAAGACCCTAAGCGGCATTCTCTTTTCCGGTTTTGTCTGATTCTCCAATCCGAACATTGATAATTTTATCTTACTGTTATGCCAATATTTTGCAATATCCCTATACTGTGTCCTTATCCTGCCGTCCATCTTTAAAGTACTTCCCGGCAGTGCATCTGTCAAGCTGTCTTCCGTTACCACTCTCTCACCGTTAAACAGTAACACATTTATAATATCTGCAAACACATCATTATACCTTTCAAGTGTCTTTTGTGTAATATCTTTTTCTTTGTTGCCCTTCATACGACCTCCGTTAATGCGACTGATTTGATTTCATAGAAATTGTTTTAAGAAATAAAATTTGAAAATAAAAACAGAAATAAGTTCCTTTCACTTGGCTTTATTTTATGATGAATGTAAATATTTTTCAATAACAATATTCTTAAATCGTCCTTCCGGAACTTAAAGTATGACAACAAAGAACCAAAAAAGAGACCGCCACACCGGCAGTCTCCCTTCTATCTTTATTCTTCATCGCTCTGAGCATCCGCTTCTTCAGTATCAGAACTCTCTTCACCTTCTGTAACCTCTTCAGCATTCTCCATCTCAAGAGCCTTTTCTTCCGACTCCAAAGCTTCCTTTGCATCAGCTATCAGCTCTTCTTTTATATCAAGAAGTGCAGGATCGTCCTCACTTAAGATGATTTCATCATCATCCCCGATGAATTCGTCTGTATTCAGAGTTACACTTCTGTATCTCTTCATACCTGTACCTGCAGGTATCAGCTTACCTATAAGTACATTCTCCTTAAGTCCTATAAGATGATCCACTTTACCGTTGATAGCGGCTTCTGTAAGAACCTTTGTAGTCTCCTGGAATGATGCCGCTGAAAGGAATGAATCTGTAGCAAGAGATGCCTTTGTAATACCGAGCATTACCTGCTTACCTTCTGCAGGAGTCTTTCCTTCTTCAATAAGCTTTTCATTCATATCATTGTAATCCAGAACATCCATTGAATTTCCCGGAAGTACATCTGCATCATTGTTTTCTTCTATTCTTACCTTCTTAAGCATCTGACGAACGATAACCTCTATATGCTTATCGTTGATCTCAACACCCTGAAGTCTGTAAACTCTTTGAACTTCACGAAGCATGTAGTCCTGAACCGCACGAACACCTTTTATCTTAAGGATATCATGTGGGTTTACACTACCTTCTGTAAGCTCGTCACCGGCCTCCAAAACGTCTCCGTTTCCAACCTTTATTCTTGAGCCGTACGGAATCAAATATGTCTTTGATTCACCTGTTTCATTGTTTGTAACAATGATCTCACGCTTTTTCTTGGTATCCTTAAGTTCTACAACACCACCGAATTCTGTGATGATTGCAAGTCCCTTAGGTTTTCTTGCCTCGAAAAGCTCCTCGACTCTAGGAAGACCCTGTGTGATATCTCCACCGGCAACACCTCCGGTATGGAAAGTACGCATAGTAAGCTGTGTACCCGGCTCACCGATTGACTGAGCGGCAATAATACCTACGGCCTCACCTACCTGTACAGCCTGTCCTGTAGCCATGTTCGCGCCATAGCACTTAGCACAGATACCTGTATGTGATTTACATGAAAGTATTGTTCTTATCTTTACGCTGTCTCTTCCAAGCTTTTCAAGCACCTTCATTACCGCAGCGGCTCTCTTTGGAGTACACATATGATTTGCCTTAACTACAACTTCTCCCGTATCAGGATCTGTTATAGTCTCCGCAATATATCTTCCTGTAATTCTCTCCTCAAGACTCTCAATAACTTCCTTACCGTCTGAGAATGCTTTGATTTCCATAAACGGAATTTCCTTGCCTTCGCAGCAGTCCGTTTCTCGAACTATTAAGTCCTGTGAAACGTCTACAAGTCTTCTTGTAAGGTATCCTGAATCGGCTGTACGAAGAGCAGTATCTGAAAGTCCCTTTCTGGCACCGTGAGCTGAGATAAAGTACTCCAAAACGTCAAGACCCTCTCTGAAGTTTGACTTGATAGGAAGCTCGATAGTATGTCCTGTTGTATCCGCCATAAGACCACGCATACCTGCAAGCTGCTTTATCTGCTTATCAGAACCTCTCGCTCCGGAGTCGGCCATCATAAAGATGTTGTTATATGCATCCAGTCCGTCAAGCAGGTCTCTGGTAAGCTGCTTATCTGTCATATCCCAAGTCTTTATAACTTCTTTGTATCTCTCTTCTTCAGTAATAAATCCACGGGCATAGTTCTTTGCAATTCTGTCAACTGTGGCCTGCGCATTCTTTATAAGTTCAGGCTTACTCTCAGGTACTGTCATATCTGAAATGGAAACAGTCATAGATGCAATAGTTGAATACTTGTATCCGATTGCCTTTATATCATCCAGCACTTCCGCCGTTCTTGAAAGTCCGTGTACATTGATAACCTTCTCTAATATCTGCTTACACTGCTTTTTCTTTACAAGGAAATCAATCTCAGGCTTTAACTCATTTCCCGGAATACTTCTGTCTACAAATCCGAGATCCTGAGGTATTATTTCATTAAATAAAAGTCTACCCACTGTTGATTCAACAGTGTCTGATATAACTTCTCCGTTTTCAAGCTTTTTGCTTATTCTGACCTTGATTTTGGAATGTAATGTAACAATCTTGTTGTCATATGCAAGAATCGCCTCATTTACACTCTTAAAGAACTTACCTTCTCCCTTTGCTCCCGGTCTCTCCTGTGTAAGATAATATATTCCGAGAACCATATCCTGTGAAGGAACGGCAACAGGTCCACCGTCTGAAGGCTTAAGAAGGTTATTCGGTGAAAGAAGCAAGAATCTACACTCAGCCTGAGCCTCAACTGAAAGCGGCAAATGGACAGCCATCTGGTCACCGTCAAAGTCGGCATTAAACGCTGTACATACAAGCGGATGAAGCTTGATAGCCTTACCCTCTACAAGTACAGGCTCAAATGCCTGAATACCCAGTCTATGAAGTGTAGGCGCTCTGTTAAGCATTACAGGATGCTCTTTGATTACTTCCTCAAGAATATCCCACACGTCATTTTGCATTCTCTCTACCATCTTCTTGGCAGATTTTATATTATGAGCTGTTCCCTTTTCTACAAGCTCTTTCATTACGAAAGGCTTAAAGAGCTCTATAGCCATCTCCTTTGGAAGACCGCACTGATAAATCTTAAGCTCGGGTCCTACTACGATAACAGATCTTCCCGAATAGTCAACACGCTTTCCGAGAAGGTTCTGACGGAAACGTCCCTGCTTACCCTTTAACATATCTGAAAGTGATTTAAGCGCTCTGTTTCCCGGACCTGTAACAGGTCTTCCTCTTCTACCGTTATCTATAAGAGCATCTACAGCTTCCTGTAACATTCTCTTCTCGTTTCTGATAATGATATCGGGAGCACCAAGCTCCAAGAGTCTTGCCAAACGGTTGTTTCTGTTTATAATTCTTCTGTAAAGATCATTCAAATCACTGGTAGCGAATCTACCACCGTCAAGCTGTACCATAGGTCTGATATCAGGCGGTATGACAGGTACATTTGTGAGTATCATCCACTCAGGCTTATTTCCCGAACTTCTGAAAGCCTCTACAACATCAAGTCTTTTAATGATCTTTGCTCTCTTTTGTCCTGTAGCATCTACCAATGCTTCTTTTAATTCCACCGACTCTTTTTCAAGATCGATATTGCTTAATATTTCTAAAATGCTCTCTGCACCCATACCTGCTCTGAATGAACCGTAGCCATAGGTTTCGATTGCATCTCTATACTCTCTTTCTGAAAGCACCTGCTTATAGTTGAGGGCAGTGTCTCCACCGTCCAATACTATATATGATGCAAAGTATAATACTTTCTCCAAGATACGAGGTGCAATATCCATGATAAGACCCATTCTTGAAGGAATTCCTTTAAAGTACCAGATATGAGATACAGGCGCAGCCAGTTTGATATGGCCCATACGTTCTCTACGCACACTGGACTTTGTTACCTCTACTCCACATCTGTCACAGACAGTGCCTTTGTAGCGGATTTTCTTATATTTACCACAGTGACATTCCCAGTCCTTGCTCGGTCCGAATATTCTTTCACAGAAAAGACCGTCTCTCTCAGGCTTTAATGTCCTGTAGTTGATAGTCTCAGGCTTTGTAACCTCACCATGAGACCACTGCAGTATTTTTTCAGGAGAAGCCAAACCAATCTTAATTGCATCAAAAGAAATTGGCTGATAAGCATCATTGTTTTCAGGCATAAAATTTGCTCCCTTCTATATAAAACGATAAATCGACTTCATTGATTTTTTCGCAGATGCCAAAAAAGGCATCTGCTGTATAAGTATTCACTCCACTTTCAGATTATTCTTCAAAATTATCTGTGTCATCAAATGAATCTTCGTCATAGGAGGAATCATCCCCCGAATCTATATCACCATCATAGTCAGCATCGGCATTCTGCATATCGGCCACATCGTCCGAAACGGATACAAACTCCCCGTCCTTTACTTCCTGCTCACTATAACCTGCAGACTTGAAATCTTCTCTTCCATGGTGTCTGCTCTCACCCTCTATAATAGAGTGAATACTGAGATCTGCATATTCCGTATTCTCTTTAAGTTCCACTTCTCTTCCGTCTTCTCCAAGTACACTTATATCAAGTCCCAAAGACTGAAGCTCTTTTAAAAGTACTTTGAATGACTCAGGTATACCTGCATCAGGTATGTTTTCGCCCTTAATAACGGCCTCGTATGTCTTAACACGTCCTGTAACATCATCGGATTTTACTGTCAGGATCTCCTGCAATGTGTATGATGCACCATATGCCTCAAGAGCCCAAACCTCCATCTCTCCGAATCTCTGTCCACCGAACTGTGCTTTACCTCCAAGCGGCTGCTGAGTAACGAGTGAGTATGGTCCTGTCGATCTTGCATGAATCTTATCGTCTACCATGTGGTGGAGCTTCAAATAATGCATGTGACCTATGGTAACAGGGCTGTCAAAGTACTCTCCGGTTCTACCGTCACGAAGTCTTACCTTACCGTCTCTTGAAAGAGGAACACCTTCCCAAAGTTTTCTGTTCTCAAGATGTGAACCGAGATATTCTACAACTCCCGGATCGAGTACATCTTTATATTTATTCTCGAAGTCGTCCCAATCACCGTTTACATAGTCATTTGCAACCTCAAGCATATCCATAATGTCATTCTCGTTTGCACCGTCAAAGACAGGAGTAGCCACATTAAAGCCAAGTGCCTTTGCCGCAAGTGAGAGGTGAATCTCAAGTACCTGTCCGATGTTCATACGTGAAGGCACACCCAGAGGGTTAAGCACAATATCAAGCGGTCTTCCGTTTGGAAGGAATGGCATATCTTCTACAGGCAACACTCTGGAAACAACACCCTTGTTACCGTGACGACCGGCCATCTTATCACCGACTGAGATTTTTCTCTTTTGTGCTATATAAATTCTTACATTCTGTGTAACGCCCGGAGCCAATTCATCTCCGGCTTCTCTTGTAAATACCTTCGCATCAACAACAACACCGTAAGCACCATGTGGTACCTTAAGTGAAGTATCTCTTACCTCTCTTGCCTTCTCACCGAAGATTGCACGAAGAAGTCTTTCTTCCGCTGTAAGCTCCGTCTCTCCCTTTGGAGTAACCTTTCCTACAAGTATATCACCGGCCCTTACTTCCGCACCGATTCTGATAATACCTCTCTCATCAAGATCTTTAAGAGCATCATCACCGACTCCCGGTACATCTCTTGTAATCTCTTCAGGTCCGAGCTTAGTCTCTCTTGCCGCACATTCGTATTCCTCAATATGAATAGATGTATATACATCATATTCCACAAGTCTCTCGCTAAGGAGTACGGCATCCTCGTAGTTGTATCCTTCCCATGTCATGAAACCGATAAGCGGATTCTTTCCAAGGGCTATCTCACCATTGTATGTTGAAGCACCGTCTGCAATAACCTCACCGGCATTTACATGGTTGCCCTTAAATACTATAGGCTTTTGATTATATGAGTTTGACTGGTTACTTCTTGCAAACTTAATAAGCTTGTAAGTATCAAGTACCGCATCATCATCTCTTTTAATAACAATCTTATCTGATGAACACTCAATTACAGTTCCTGAATTCTTGGCAACAACGCAAACACCAGAGTCTACTGCCGCCTTGGTCTCCATACCCGTACCAACTACAGGTGCATCAGTGATCATAAGAGGCACTGCCTGTCTCTGCATGTTTGAACCCATCAGCGCACGGTTCGCATCGTCGTTTTCAAGGAAAGGAATCATA
This sequence comes from Lachnoanaerobaculum sp. MSX33, assembly GCF_000512995.1. Taxonomy (NCBI): domain Bacteria; kingdom Bacillati; phylum Bacillota; class Clostridia; order Lachnospirales; family Lachnospiraceae; genus Lachnoanaerobaculum; species Lachnoanaerobaculum sp. MSX33. The sequence continues at coordinate 15,241 of NZ_AZXX01000025.1, forward strand.
CTTGTAGCCACTGAGAATACCATTCTCGGTGATACGTCCATCAAATCTATATTTTTCTTTTTAAACTCTGAAGTCTCATCACGGTAACGTCCTGAAACATTGTTGTTTACAAAATGTCCTTCGGCATCAAGCGGCTCGTTCGCCTGTGCTACAGTAAAATTATCCTCTTCATCGGCTGTTAAGTATACTACTTCTTCGGTAACTCTCGGATTCTCAGGGTCCTGTGACTTATCCACAACACGATAAGGCGCCTCTACAAATCCGTACTCATTTACTCTTGCAAAACTTGCAAGTGAGTTGATAAGTCCGATGTTAGGTCCTTCAGGTGTCTCGATAGGACACATTCTACCATAGTGGGTATAGTGAACGTCTCGAACCTCGAATCCGGCTCTTTCTCTTGAAAGACCTCCCGGTCCCAAAGCTGAAAGTCTTCTCTTATGTGTAAGCTCTGAAAGAGGGTTGTTTTGATCCATGAACTGGCTCAGCTGTGAACTTCCGAAGAACTCCTTAACAGCGGCAGTTACAGGCTTAATATTTATAAGTGATTGAGGTGTAATAGACTCAATGTCCTGAGTGGTCATTCTTTCTCTTACAACTCTCTCCATTCTTGTAAGACCGATACGGTACTGGTTTTGTAACAGCTCTCCTACCGCTCTTATTCTTCTGTTTCCTAAGTGGTCGATATCATCCTTGCTTCCGATATGCTCTTCTATATGCATATTGTAGTTTACTGTAGCGAAAATATCTTCCTTGGTGATATGCTTTGGAATAAGCTCATTGATATTCTTCTCAATAGCCTTTATAAGCTCTTCACCCTCATTTTCTTCCATTAACTTCTGAAGTACGGGATAATATACCTGCTCTGTAACTCCGATAGACTTAGGGTCCGTAAGCTCAGGTACATAGCTTTCGATATCTACCATCATATTTGAGAGAACTTTTACTTCACGTTCTACTCCTTTTATCCATACGGCAGGAATAGCTGCATTCTGTATTTCTGTTGCAGTCTGAGCATCAACTACGGTATCCGCCTGCGCCAATACTTCACCTGTATTCTCATCCACTACATCTCTTGCGAGAGTATGTCCCTTTATTCTGTTCTTAAAATGGAGTTTCTTGTTGAATTTGTATCTTCCTACTTTTGCCAAATCATATCTTCTGGCATCGAAGAACATTGCTTTAAGCAAACCTTCGGCACTGTCTACTGAAAGCGGCTCACCCGGTCTGATCTTCTTGTATAATTCAAGCAAACCGTCCTGGTAATTTTCAGACGGATCTTTTGCAAAACTCGCCATAATCTTCGGCTCCTCGTCGAACATATCTATAATCTGAGTATTTGTTCCAAGACCGAAAGCACGCAAAAGTACTGTGATAGGAACTTTTCTTGTTCTGTCCACTCTTGCATAAAAGATATCGTTAGAATCTGTTTCGTATTCAAGCCATGCACCTCTGTTAGGTATGACCTGAGACATAAATAGCTCTTTACCTATTTTATCGTGATCTATTGTATAATAAATACCCGGTGAACGGACCAACTGGCTGACTATAACTCTCTCCGCACCGTTTATTACAAACGATCCGGTATCTGTCATCAGTGGTAAATCTCCTAAAAAGATTTCATGCTCGTTTATCTCATCCTTATCCTTATTGGTAAGTCTGATTTTCACCTTTAACGGAGCTGCGTATGTTGTATCTCTATCCTTACACTCTTCTATGGAATATTTAACTTCATCTCTTGCCAATTTAAAATTGACAAAATCGAGGCTAAAATGTCCCGCAAAATCTTCTATAGGAAATATATCCCTAAAAACTTCTTTTAGGCCTGCATCCAGGAACCATTGATATGAGTCTTTTTGTATCTCTATCAGGTTAGGCATTTCCAGAACTTCTTTTTGTGTTTGGAAACTCATCCTCATGCTCTTTCCGGAAGTTATCGGATGCATCTTGCTTCTATCCATTGACGTTTCACCCCTGTATATTTTTTATTCTATGAATTTAGATTTTTCTATGTTATAATTAGAGCAATCTATTCAATTTGTTTAGCCGTTAGGCAAGTTACATTGGACATTTTCACGTCCAAACACCTCTAAAAGGGCACAAAAATCCCTACAATAGTGCAACTTTCATCTTACAAAAATAAAGTCAACATGTCAATACGGAACATATGTTCATTTATTTTCAATTTTCCACATATCTAAAATGCCTCCTTATAAAGTAATAAGTATTTTTCACTCATTTGCTCTAAAAGGAGGCATAATCAATCAAATATAATATTTAATTTTTAATCTTATCGTATTACCGCATTTGATGATGTAGCGGTTTCTACTGCACTTAAGTCTCTTCTTGATCTTGTTCTGCCTGCTGCGGAAGCATTTTCAGCTATCTCTACATTAAATCTGATAGTCTCAAAATTCTCAGAGCTTATTGCCACTTCATTATTTACCTGATTAAATCCGTCAAGTGAAAGGTCTATAAACTGAGTATATCCGAAAGCCATATTTGCTGTAAGCTTATATGTAGCGGCATTTCTGAGATTATATCCTTTATTGTAAGTAACACCGTTTACGGTAACTGTTGCCTTACCCGAACTTATAAGTTCTGTAAATCTCTTAAGCCCTACTCTATCCGTATCATCAAATGTCAATCTTACAAAATTATCATATCCCTTCTTAATCTCTGAACCTGTAATAGCAGGTGTAGCTATCTGTGAAGATGTAGTATAGACTAAATCATCCATACCCTCTCCCTTAAATACAAGTTTGTCTGCAAATCCCTTTATCTTTCTTGATTTTATGTAGATTACATTATCGTTGTCTACTGCAAATAAATCTCTGCTAAGTGTTGATATTCTACCTTCTTCAACCTTTACACCGTTTACTTCTACAGCATTAAGCTTCTCTATAAACTCATTAATCTTTGCAGTATCGCCTTTTAGTGTAACGGCATATACTTCGGCATTATTATACTTTTTAAATTCAACCTTATCAACTTCCACAGCATTAACTGTAGGAACTACCGGTGCCGGTGCAACACTTTCCGCTATACTTCCGTCTGCATTCATTGTAAATGTAAGGTCCTTATATCCATCCGCCTTTACAACAAAATCAAACTTATTATCTGTAAAGCTGCTTGCCTTTACAGATAACTGACTTATTTTGCCGCCATAAGTTGAATCATTATGCGCCCTAAATTCTTTTGTATTTCCATATCCGAAACCTATAATACCTGCTTTAGTATAATCCTCACCGTTTACAGTGACACTTGTAACCGCTTTAAGATATTTCTCAAGGTCGGAATCATTCATGCCCTCAAATTTCACTGTAAGCATATTGTAGAATAACAAATTCGACTTTTTGCCGGTCTTTGCCTTAGGTGCATCCTTGCCCTCTTCCACTGCAGGTGGGGTTACAGGAGTAACCGGTGTTACAGGTGTTACCGGAGTCACGGGTGTAACAGGAGTTACAGGTGCTGTATTTGCTTTCTCAGTTATATTTACTTTTATAGACTTAACAGCATAGTTTCTGTCGCTTGACTGCAGATAGATAATATATTCGCCTGCATTTTTAAACAATCCGCCGCGAAGTGTAACTTTTCCGTCCGCAACAGTATAAACCGAATTTGAAGTATAACCGCCTGCAGATGCGGATATTACGTCCCTGAGTGTACCGTCAGGATTTTGAACCATTACTCTGCCAAGCTTACTGAGGAAATCTCCCTTCTTGGCATCATCATCCTTAACAGCCTTTATAACTATCTCAGAATCTGTCTCATGCTTTTCACTTACATCACTAAGTTCCACTTCTTCCAAAGTATCTGTGATTGTAAGGTCAAGTTCTATCTTCTCAAAACCTATAGAATTAAGAGCAAGTTTATGTGTTCCTACTATAGGAGCAAGATATCTGTTGAATGCACTCTTATAAAGTGTGATACTCTTATAATCTGCACTTACTTCATACTGCTTCAAATATTTGTCGCCTCTAAGTGGTGATGAACCGTCAAGTATAACAGACTCAAGATTCTTTAAGAAATCTGCGTTATCGGTTGTTATTGTAAAGCTGTCAGCATTTGCCTGCACAAGACCTTCAAATGTAGGTGCAGCCTCTCCTACAAGATTACCGTAACGATAAATAGTTCCAAGCTTGCCGTTTTCAAGTACGTTCTTTACATTTCCGACAATATTTCTTGTTACTGCATCCTCAGACTTGATGTAGTCCTCAAATGTCAGAGCCTTTCCTTCAAGTCTTGCATCCTTATATGCATCTACAAAGTTGTTAAGAAGATATAATTTACTCTTATCTTCTCCAACAATCGCCTCAGGAGACTGCTCAAGCCACCAGTTCATTACGGCATCCGAATCCTTGCTTCTAAGTCCGATTTCATTTAAAATCATTGCATTTGCAAGCAGATCATAATCATACATAAGGTATGAATTTATCATCATGCTTCCGCTTGCACCGGATGTAGCATCAGCCTTACCGCCTGTCTTACCTGTAGCGCCTGATACAGAATCAGCCTTCTTTCCTGAGCCTGAAGATGCAGAACTTCCTCCACCTACAAGAACCTTTGTAATTGTTGAAGACTCTCTGTTTCCTGCATGATTTTTACCTACTGTAGGAGAAGATATAGCATCCACAGTCTTTGACTCATCACTGACAGGTGTTGTTGCTACGGATGAACCGTCACTCTTTAATACTTCAAACTTCTTTGTAAGAGTCTTATATCCCTTTGTATAGATTGTAGCTGTATAAACTCCGGCTACATCTGTATACACCTTACCTGAAGTACTGTCTGTTCCTGTAATCTGTACAATATCCGATATATTATGCCATCCTGAAATCTTCGGCAATTCAATAACACTACCGTCAGGCTTTGTAAGTGTAACTCTGTACATTACAACACCAATATCATTTCCAAAGCTCTGATTGTTTTTCGGATCAACTATCCTGAATCTGATATTTTCTCCAACCTTAGGATTTGGAGTTGTGCTGTCACGCATTACCTTAAAGTTTGTACTGCTTACAAGAGATATAGGAAGGCTTATTCTTTCGTTTCCGTTTGCAGAACCTACACTTACATAGTAATCGCCTCTGCTTCTTGCATTATTTTGAGGAAGAGGAATATTTATAACTCCCACTTTTGCATACTTTGTCTCTACAGACTTATTGTATACAAGGTTTGAGTTTATAATATTGTGGTCTTCATTTAAAAGTTTAATATTGTTAAGTCCTTCAAACCACTTCTCCTGCTCCTCATTTTCAAGCTGGAGCTTTATCTTTATGCTTCCGGTTCCTACATTATCTATCTCAGTTACAGGGATATAGTATTTTGAAGGAACTGCAGCTGCTGCTGAATCCACCTTCTTTGACTGTAATGTAAATGTGGTCTTTGAAGCATTCTTTCTTACCTTGCCGGCATTGTCAAATGTCTCAAGGAAATAGTCAAACTTTGTAATAGGACCGTTTGATAATACATACTTAGGTGCCTTTACATCAGTCTTTATTATATTCTTTCTCTCCCCGCCTGCAAGCGTGATGTCCTGAGTATCATTATCAGCTTTACTTACAATCTGTAATGCTGAAGGATTTGATACACTTGAAAGCCACTTAACAACATGACCGTCATCATCAACCTTGGTCATATTTGAAGTAACATCTACTCCGTCTACCAATACTTTATAGTTGTCAATAGTTCCGTATTTGAATGTAACTACAACATACTCTCCGAAATCTGTATTTACATTTTTTGTATAGTTTACATATGCAAACTTATCATTATTTGTTTCTTCAGTATTTGAAGCTGCATTATTTTCTGTATTACCTGTATTGTTGGTTCCCTCAGCGTTTGAGGTGTTCCCTGCGTTGTTTGAAGTCTCACCGTTTGAGGTGTTTCCTGTGTTGTTTGCAACTTCACTACCTGTATTGTTTCCTGTAGTTCCTGCGTTTTCATTGTTTGAAGCTGCGTTATTGCCTGCGTTATTTTCTGTGCCTGCCACATTATTACTTGCAGTATTGTTTTCTACTGTATTAGCACTGTGCTCTACATCACCAACAGAATATCCTCTATTTCCCGAATTTGTATCTGTACCTGCATTTTGATTTTGTGATTCGCCTCTTGAACTACTGCCTGATCCGGCTCTTCCTCTGGAGCTTCCGCCGCCTGAGCCGCCTCTTCCTCTGCTGCCGCCTCTGGAACTTCCGCCGCCTGAGCTTCCCTTAGAGCTTCCTGCGCTCTTTTTAGCCTCTCCTTGACCGGCATTACCTGCTGATGCACCTGCTGTAGAAGAAAGACCTTTGCCCTGTGAGAATACAACTTTTCCGTCTTTTTCCCACTTACCGTCGGCATTAACTTTGTAACCGTCAGGAGTTGTGGTATTTACAAGAAGTTTACCCTGATCAGGTCCGCTTTGAGGATTGAAATAATAGCAATAGCCGTCAATCCAATTCCATCCTGTGAGCATTATACCCTCAGCAGCTCCCTTTGCTGTATTAAGGAAATACCAATGTCCGGCCGCGTCCTTCTTCCAACCTGTATGCATAATACCGCTGTCGGTATCAAGATAATACCAGCCGCTTGGAGTCTGAGTCCAACCCAAAGCCTTGCTGCCGTTATCATTTATATAATTCCTTCCGCTCTGTGTGTTCTGCCATGAACCCGCAAAAGCCGGCGTAACCTGTGTTGCAGCCATCAAAATACTCAATGCTCCAACACCTACATTTAAAATTAGCTTTCTTTTCATAAATCTCCTATTACGTACACTTTAGTTAGTAGCCACTAACTTATAGACCTAAATAAAGGGAATGTTGCACTACAAAAAAGCATCAAAATCAGAATGTAGTAATACGTTTTGACCAAATACTCTTGCAAAAACACTTCCCTTTGCATTTAAGTTCTATTATATTACATCCGTTAGCATCTGCTAACTTTTGTCAGTATACTAAAAGGTTTTATTTATTTCAAGCTGTTTTTATGTACTTTTTTTGTATTTTAAGTACTTTATTAGATACAAGCCACAGAATAAAATTTTTACTTTTTCAATTTAATATACATTTGTCGATTTTTTGCTATATTAACTGATTACTATTCTATTCTCCGGCAAATTCCGTATCTATATTTACATGTATTTCATACTCCGGAAATTCCTCTTTCAAAATTATGTTCACGTTTTCTATAACGGTTTCGGATTTAATATCAAAGTCTCTTGTAATATCACAATAAATTGTACTGTCTTTTTCATCTATAACTATTCCATGATAGTTAATGATATGCCTCTCATTTTCCTTGTAGTTTTTCAGTATTGATTTTATCTTTATATATTTCTCATCATTTACATCTACAGAATAAAATCCGAATACAAGAAAAACATTATATTTATTGTAAATCTTTGTCTGAGCCTCATGTAAAATAGGATACATCTCACCTATACTTCTTTTATCTTCTATTTCCACATTTATAGAGCCTGTATAAAAATCAGGGCCATAGTCGTTTAGTATAAGATCGAAGCAATTTATAACACCTTCCGTATTTCTTGCTATCTCCTTTATCCCCCTTACCATCTCACCGTCAACTCTCTCTCCGAGTATTTTCTTTACTGTATCCGACAATACCTCATATGCAGTCTTTAAAATAAATATCGAAATAATAACACCGGCAATACCGTCTACAGAAATTTTTGTAAACATATATATAAATGTGGATATCAGAGTTACCAAAGACACTACAGCATCATTTTTTGCATCAGCACCTGATGCAATCAATGCACCCGAATTATATTTTTTACCGCTGTTTTCAGTGAAAGTACCAAGAACAATTTTAGCAACAATTGTTGTAATAATTATTATTGCAGTTACAATACTCGCATTCATCTCTTCTCTGTTAAAAACAGCCTTTATTGAACTTATAAGAGATTGAAAACCGGTAATAAATACGATACCTCCAATCAAAAGACTTGTCAGATACTCCGTTCTTCCATGTCCGAAAGGATGTTGCTTATCAGGTGCCTTACCTGCAAGTTTTGTACCTATTATAGTAATAAGTGATGATGATGAGTCCGTAATATTATTTAAAGCATCACTTACAAGAGCAATTGAGCCTGAAAGTATTCCAAGCACCGCCTTTAACGCTCCCAGTAACAGATTTGTTACTATACCTGTTATGGATACACCTATAATTCTTTTTCTTCTTTCATTTGCATCCATTTTGAAATTGGATGAATTTATATCTTCACTCATTTTTCTTAGATGTTTACACATCTTCTCCTTTCTTTATATGAAGGTACATTATACATTAAAAAAAGATTGTACGCAATTGTAAATTGTATACAATCTCTTTTTATATTGAATTTGGAACATCCTGTTATTATAACAGAATGGGGTTAGTATTGATTTTTACCTAAACATAATCTACAACATCAATGTATTGCATCAAGAGTTCCTTCTCCGCCTCTATATGCTTTGATAATCTCTGTGCAGCCACTATGGAGAGCCATCTTTGTACATACTGCTTTGCCGTATCCGACTTTTCACAGTAAATATCCATGTACATATCTGCAAGATTCTTATCTGTAAGAGCAAATAAGAGATAGGTATTTGCCGCATCTCCGGCAGCATTACCCTGAGTGGCATGTGACCAGTCAATTATTGAAACTTCACCGTCTTCTCCTATAAGCACATTACTTGGGTTGAAATCTCCATGACATATTTTTGTATGCTTTTTCATTCCGTCAAGCCTTGTTAAAAGCTCATACCTGATGGTTGCATTGAGATCCTTTAACTCATTTATCTGTCTGCCGAACTTAAGGTTCATTCTGTTAAGCAGCGGTGATGATTTTGAATGAATATCAAGCTGTATATCCACAAACATCTCCATATACTTTCTTGTATTTTCCTTGTCGGACTCCATGATCTCTTTTAAAGTCTTACCGTTTTTCTTAAGCATTACTATTGCCCATCCGCCGTCCATTTCTTCTACAGCGAGCACCTTCGGAACATTAAGACCTGTCTCTTCTATTCTTGCCTGATTCAGTGCCTCGTTAAATACATCAGATTTCGGATGGTCACCGCTGAACGCCTTAATAATGCAATCGTCGGTTTCATATACTTTCTTATGCGGTCTCTCTAAAATAAGCTTTTTATTTATCAAATCCATACTTTTTTACAGATGTATAATACATCCGTCTCCTTTCTAAAATTAAGTCTAATACAATACGCTCAAATTTATATTATCTACCGTAATAAGCGTCCAAATACAGCTCTTTGATCTCGCTTATAAGCGGATATCTCGGATTTGCCGGAGTACATTGATCATTAAATGCCTGCTCGCTCATCTCATCCAATGTGTCCAAGAAGTATTTTTCCTCTACACCATAAAGTGCTATAGTCTCTTTTACTCCTATAATTTTCTTTAATTCCTCTATTTTAATTATAAAGTTTTCAAATATCTCATCATCATTTTTTCCTGTTACGCCACAGTATTTAGCAGCCTCTACATATCTTGCTTTTGCCTTAGGATACTCATACTGTGAGAATGTTCCCATCTTTGTAGGTGCATCTACCGCATTATATCTCATTACTCTTGTAAGAATAACGGCATTTGCAAGACCGTGTGCTATATGGTGGAATGCACCGAGCTTATGTGCCATTGAATGGTTTATACCAAGGAATGCATTTGCAAAAGCCATACCTGCAAGACATGAAGCATCCGCCATCTTCTCTCTTGCAATCGGGTCTGCACTTCCGTTTTCATATGCTGAAGGAAGGTAATCAAACACAAGTTTCATCGCTCTTAATGCAAGTCCGTCTGTATAATCTGTAGCCATTATTGATACATATGCCTCAAGAGCATGTGTCAGTACGTCAATTCCTGATGCGGCTGTAAGTCCCTTAGGCTGATCCATCATATTGTCAACATCCACTATCGCCATATTCGGAAGAATCTCGTAGTCTGCTATAGGCCACTTTATTCCTGTATCCTTATCTGTAATTATGGCAAAAGGAGTAACCTCACTACCTGTACCTGATGATGTAGGAACAGCAACAAAGTATGCCTTCTCACCCATCTTAGGGAACTTATATACTCTCTTTCTGATATCCATAAAGTCCATTGCCATGTCTTCAAAGTTAACTTCAGGATGCTCATACATAACCCACATTATCTTTGCGGCATCCATAGCAGAACCTCCACCAAGCGCTATAATTACATCCGGCTCAAATGAAGCCATTGCCTTTACACCCTCTCTTGCACACTGAAGTGTAGGATCCGGTGTTACATCATAAAAGCAAGTATGTCTTATACCCATCTCATCAAGTTTCTTTGTAATAACATCTGTATATCCGTTCTTATAAAGGAATGTATCTGTTACTATAAACGCTCTTTTCTTATGCATTACATTTCCAAGCTCATCAAGCGCTACAGGCAGACAACCTCTCTTAAAGTATACCTTTTCAGGAGTTCTAAGCCACAACATGTTCTCTCTCCTTTGTGCTACAGTTTTTATATTTATAAGATGCTTTACGCCTACATTCTCTGAAACAGAGTTTCCACCCCATGAACCGCAACCTAAAGTAAGTGAAGGTGCAAGCTTGAAGTTATACAAATCACCGATACCGCCATGAGCCGCAGGAGTATTTACAAGTATTCTGCAAGTTTTCATTGCACTTTCATGAATAGCAAGTTTTTCCTTCTCATTTACATCTATATAAATAGCTGATGTATGTCCGTAACCACCGTCTGCAACAAGTCTTTCAGCCTTAGCTATAGCCTCATCAAATGTCTTTGCATTATACATTGCAAGTACAGGTGAAAGCTTTTCATGAGCAAACTCTTCGCTTATATCAACAGACTCCACCTCACCGATAAGTATCTTTGTACTTTCAGGTACGCTTACACCTGCCATTTCCGCAATTTTAAATGCAGACTGTCCAACGATCTTGGCATTTAGTGATCCGCCTACAATAATAGTCTTTCTTACCTTATTAAGCTCGTCCTTCTTCAGAAAATAACAACCTCTGTATGCAAACTCTTTTTTTACTTCATTATATATACTCTCCATTACGGTAACAGACTGCTCCGAAGCACAAATCATTCCGTTATCAAAAGTCTTTGAATGTATTATTGAGTTTACAGCCATCTTAATGTCAGCTGTTTCATCAATGATAACCGGAGTATTTCCCGCACCTACACCTATTGCAGGCTTACCTGATGAGTAAGCTGATTTAACCATTCCCGGACCGCCTGTCGCAAGTATAATATCAGCCTCATGCATTACTTCATTTGTAAGTTCAAGTGAAGGTACATCTATCCAACCTATAATGTTCTTTGGAGCGCCCGCTTTTACAGCTGTTTCCAACAGAAATTTAGCTGTATAGTTTGTGCAATCCTTTGCTCTTGGGTGTGGACTTATTATAATGGCATTTCTTGTCTTAAGTGCCAAAAGGATTTTAAATATAGCTGTCGATGTAGGGTTTGTTGTTGGAATAACAGCCGCTATAACACCTATAGGCTCGGCAATTTTTCTTATACCGAAAATATTGTCCTCTTCAATCACTCCGCATGTCTTAGTGTCCTTATATGCATTGTAAATATACTCTGCAGCATAGTGGTTTTTGATAACCTTATCTTCCAAAACTCCCATTCCGGTCTCTTCTACCGCCATCTTCGCAAGCGAGAATCTCTCTTTATTGGCAGCCATAGCTACCTCATAGAATATTTTATCAACCTGTTCCTGAGAATAGGTCGCAAATTCTCTCTGAGCTTCTCTCAGCTCTTTCATCCTGATACTTAAGTTATCGATATTATCCACAATAAAATTCTTATCTGCCATATTTCCTCCGACATAATAAAATGAATATTTCGTTATTTTTTTAACACAGTTAGATAATACTATATTGTTATTTTTTTGTCAATATGATATTTCAAACTTTTCGAAAAAAGCGAAGATGACTTTTCAAACGGTCATACATTAAGTTTTGAGGAGTCCATGAAACGTCTTCGAGAGGGATTAAATGATGGAACATTATAGACTTATTGTTTCAGAAAATTATCACCGTGATATAAAAAATATATTACATTATATTTCTGTATCATTTACATATAACTTTTACTTTTGTAAAATGCACTTTACTATCCTATTCCAATTATTTTTGATTCACATTTTTCTGGTGCGCTTTAATCTTTTTTATTGCCCAATCATAATGGCTTGCAGTTGCACTTACAAAGTATGAACCAAGCGCACTTCCCCCGACCCATTTATAAACACCTTTTGAAAAGAGTTCTTCATTTGTAAATTTTTCAGCTAACGCTAATACATCACTATGTGATTTATGAACCATTTTAATTGCGTCTTCAAGAGAAGTATTTTGATGTTTCTTCCAAAATTCCACATTCATATCTCCATAAGTTTTCCAGTTATACGGTTCAGGCAAAAATGGTTTTTCTTCTCCCTTTTGATTGGAATGTACCCAATTCAAAATAAGCTGATGCCATTCATAGAGATGGATTAAAACATCTCTTAAGTTTTTATCTCTTTTCCAATGAGCTTCTTTTTTCTTTTCATCTTTTGAAAAATCAAACGGTGTGTTTAACTCTTCCTCTGTCATCTTTGAAATAAGTAAATTTAGCTTTTCATAGTTTTCCTTAGCAGCAGTCATTAAATCATTTTTTGTCGTTGGTCTTGGCATAACAAATTCCCCCTATTTCACTGAATATCTTAATATGGTTTTTTGTTTTTCTTCTGTTGTTCTGTTTTTATTACTTAAGTATATTTCTTTATGAAAATCACCTATTCTTCTAAGATTAAGTTTTCTTGCAAATTCATTAAGCCGTTCAAATGATTTTGGCTCATCATCATAACTTCCGGCATGTAAAATCTGAATGGATTTACCTTCTTCTATTTCTCTAAAACTTATCTCATCATACAATGCATTAGTCTTTTTCTTTTTTATATTCTCAAGTGCCTTTGTGAATATTTCTTGTGTAATAAAATCAGGTTGTTTAATCATCAATGTGTATTCCAGTTTATTTTTATCAAGCTCTTCTCCATTTACTTTTTTCCAAAATCCCTCTAGTGGATATACCATAAAATCTGTAATCTTGTCATCAGTTTTATTTTTCATTGTATTTTTAAACAACATTTTAATGGCATAAGCAAGAGAATATAATGCGGATATTCTATCTGAAAAATCTACTTCATTCGGATTGCCTTTACCTTTTACCAAAACAAATTTTTGCTTTGGCACTTCTACAATGACAGGTTTTTGCTTTACGCCATAAAGATTCTTTTCTTGTTTTCTCCACTCATATTTCATTATCAGGTCCTCCCTTTACATCTGGTTAATTTTATTATACAGGAGGATACTTGACACCATTTGTCATATTATATATTTTTCTGCCATTTTATTTATCATTTCTTTAATCTGCATTCGTATCTCTTTCGGTTCTAATACTTCCGCTCCATCTCCGAAAGAAAAAATATAATTGTATAGGTTATAGTCATTCGTTATTTCTATTTCTGAATATAAATTTCCATCATTATCTTCTATGATTTCTCCGTTTATCTCATCATATACTCGAAAAGCAACTTTACGATCAAACTTAACTTTTATATGCACCGTGTTCTCGTGTGGCATTTCTTTCTTGAGAATTGTATCTTCAAAGCTGTCATCAAACTTTTCAGTATGGATTTCTAAATTCTTTATACGGGACAATTTGAAATATCTAAAATCATTTCTAAGTAAACAGAAAGCATATAGATACCAGTCCTGACTCTTGAAAAGTAGTCTAACGGGTTTAACTCTTCTACTTGTTTCTTTTTCATTACTGCTAAAATATGTGAATGAAATAATGTTTTTACTTAAAATTGCAGATTTAATATCATTAAACGTTTGTTCATACAGCTTATTGTTTTGCCAATTATTAAAATCAACCTCTATCCAACCGGTATTTTTCATTTTAAAGAGTGCGGAAAGTTTTGTTAAAAGCTCATTCTCATGCTGTATTGCGGTATTATCCAATCCTTGAAGAGCTGACATAATTTGTTGTTTCTCGTTTTCAGACAGTAGTGATTTACTAAGAACAAAATCCTCAGCAATTTCTATTCCACCACCCTTTCCTTGCAACGCATAAACGGGAATACCTGCACTACTGATAGAGTCAATATCTCTATAAATTGTTCTGACTGATACCTCAAATTTATCAGCAAGTTCGCTTGCTGTAACTTTTCCCTTTTCCAGAATATAATATAGTATCCTAAACAGCCTATTATCTTTCATCGTCTTAACATCTCCTATAATTATTATATCACAATAACCGGACATGTATTGTCATATTTTCATAAAAACTCTTAATCCTCCGAAGATATACTCTAACCACTTCTCCATTGATTACCTAATCATCATTAAGTAGTACTGAAACTGTAGGGAATATAGTTATTCAACATTAATATATGTCACAGAAGTGACACTAAAAAAGAGAAAGATCCAATAAAAACAGAGCCGGCCACTCGCCGGCTCCTTTTTATAGGAAAATACATATAAACTTTGATTATCTTTGCACTCTACCCGAGCCGTCTCCGCCTGCAAGGCTCTCAACATCTTCTCTTGTTACAAGGTTGAAATCTCCAGGGATTGTATGCTTAAGTGCTGAAGCGGCTACAGCAAATTCAAGTGCCGACTTAAAGTCTTTCTTATCGCAAAGTCCGCAGATAACTCCTGCTGCAAATGAATCACCGCCGCCGACTCTGTCTACGATCGGAGTTACATGGTATTTCTTTGAGTGATAGAACTCTCTTGTGCTTCCGTCCATGATACAAGCAGACCAGTCGTTGTTTGAAGCTGAGAAGCTCTCACGAAGTGAGCTTATAACATATTTAAACTTAAACTGATCACACATCTGATTGAAGATATCCACATATCCGTTAAGCTCAAGTTCTCCTGCTGTAACATCTGTGTTGCCCGGCTTAAATCCAAGAACCTTCTCGGCGTCCTCTTCATTACCGATACATACATCTACATACTGCATAAGATTTGTCATTATTTTCTTTGCTTTCTCTGATGACCAGAGTTTCTTTCTGAAGTTAAGGTCTACAGATACTGTAACTCCGGCCTTCTTGGCAGCCTTAAGAGCAGCCTCTGTAAGCTCTGCCGCACTGTCTGAAACTGCAGGTGTAATACCTGTAAAATGGAACCAATCCGCATCTTTGAAAATCTCATCAAAGTCAAACTCATCCACCTTAGCTGTAGAAATAGAAGAATGTGCTCTGTCATATACTACATTTGAAGCTCTCATCGCTGAACCTGTTTCAAGGAAGTAGATGCCCACTCTCTCACCGCTTCTTGAGATATGCTTTGTTCCGACATTGTACTTGCGAAGAGTTGCAATAGCCGCATCACCTATAGGATTCTTCGGTAATGCACTTACAAAATCCGCTTCATGACCATAGTTTGCAAGTGAAACGGCAACATTTGCCTCACCACCGCCATAATTGATATCAAACTCATCAGCCTGAATAAACTTCTCATTGTTTGGAGTTGATAATCTGAGCATTATCTCTCCCATTGTAACTATCTTTGCCATATTTTCTCCGTTCAAAATAAAATATTACTTTCTTGCCGCCGCTACCGCCTCAACAAACTCCTTTGCCTTTGCTGTTATAGCTGCGAAATCACCTGTAGCCGCACCCTTTGTAAGTGATGAACCTGTACCTACGGCGCATGCTCCGGCCTTTAACCACTTATCTACATTGTCAACGTCCACACCGCCGCTCGGCATGAAATCTCCCTGTGGAAGAGGTCCCTTAAATGAGCTGATCGCACCCGGTCCCACTACATTTCCCGGGAATACCTTTATGATATCACATCCTGCTTCAAGAGCTGTGATAGCCTCTGTAGGTGACATAACACCCGGAAGCATAGGAACTCTGTATCTGTTGCAAAGCTTAATTGTCTCTACATTAAGTCCCGGACTTACAACATAGTTTGCACCTGCCAAAATTACAGCTCTTGCTGTCTCAGGATCAAGTACAGTACCTGCACCGATAACTATCTTTTCATTATTTCTGTACTTTTCAGACATAAACTGTATAAACTCTACAGGATTTCCTTCGTCCATAGTCATAGTAATCTCAATAAAGTTGATTCCGCCTGCAACAATAGCATCTATGACCTTCTCACCCTGCTCTTTGTTCTTTGCACGAACAACGGCAACCAGACAATCTTCTTTCATTCTTGTAAGAACCTGTTCTTTTCTCATTTGAACCTCCATAAATAATATATCAATATTCGTATATACGAATAACAATTCATATTTGCGATATCTTGATTGTAATTAACTTTTTTATCATTGTCAAGGCATAAAACCTAAAGATTTTGATATTTCCAATCCACGTTTTTTTAATATCTCTCCAAGCGCAATATAGTCCTCATCTTTTCTGTAAAGGCTTGAAGCCGAGATAGCTCCTATACACTCTCTTTTTTCGTCAAATATCGGTACACCGACACATTCCATATGCTCCTCAAGTTCTCTCTCATCCAGTGCAAATCCCCTTGCTTTTGATATTTCAATATTCTTTACAAGAGCATCCGCATCTGTAAGAGTGAATCTTGTTACAGGTTTAAAATCAATTTCCTTTGCTATACTTCTTATTTTGTCTTCACTCATAGTAGAGAGTATGGCTTTTCCAAGAGAAGTATTATATACAGGATTCTTGGTACCTATAGTCGCCGTGGTTATTATAGGATTTTCCGGCTCACACTTTGATATATATACTATTTTATTACCTTCCATCACACCGAAAAAGCAGGTCTTTTGCAATTCCTTTGAAAGCTCCTTCAGTGCAGGGGCTATGATTTCAGAAATATTTCTGTTATTTGTATAGCTCATACCTATTCTGTAAGCATTTATACCTATCTTATAAATTCTTTTAACTCCGTCGATTGTTTCAAGCATTCCCATATGAACCAAAGTTACCAGTATGTCATAGCAACTGGTTCTCGGAATGGATAGCTTCTCACAAATCTCATCCATTTCAAGACCTTCTCCGGATTTAGCTATAAGCTGCATTATTTGTATACTTCTTTCAGTGGTCCGATTTATTTTCATTAAAGAGTTACTCCCTGTTTAAAGATTGCAAAATCATGGAATCCCGCAATTTCAGACTTTACTTTCTTTCCGCTTGCCACATCCAGCACCAATTTGAAAAGCTCGTTTGCAAGCTCTTCCTTGGTTTTATCCTCAACCATTCTTCCGGCATTAAAATCTATCCAATTTTCCTTGCCTTTTGCAAGTCTTGAGTTGGTAGCAATCTTTAATGTCGGAACCGGTGAGGCAAAAGGTGTTCCCCTTCCTGTGGTAAAGAGCACTATATGAGCTCCGCTCATTGCAAGCGCCGTAGCGGCAACAAGATCATTTCCCGGTGATGAAAGCAGATTAAGTCCCTTTGTTTTTACGGTATCTCCATAATCAAGTACATCTACCACTTTAGCACTTCCGGACTTCTGTGTACAGCCCAAAGACTTATCTTCCAGCGTGGATATACCTCCTGCCTTATTTCCCGGTGACGGATTCTCATAAATTGTCTGATTATGATTTTTAAAATACATTTTAAAATCATTTATAAGAGCTACAGTCTTTTCAAAAGTCTCCACATCCTTACATCTTTCCATCAAAAGAGTTTCCGCTCCGAACATCTCCGGTACTTCCGTAAGTATTGTGCTTCCTCCCTTTGATATAAGAATATCCGAAAACTCTCCTACTATAGGATTTGCTGTTATTCCGGAAAGTCCGTCAGATCCTCCGCATTTCATCCCGATTATAAGTTCGCTTGCATCTATTTCTTCTCTCTTTTCATCGGCTATATTATTTATAAGCTCTTCTATAAGGGAAAGTCCGGTTTCTATCTCATCTTCAACTTCCTGAGATACCAAAAATTTCACTCTGTTTTCATCTATATCACCGAGATAGTCTTTAAGCAAAGGAATATTTGAATTCTCACAGCCAAGCCCCAGTACAAGTACACCTCCCGCATTAGGATGATTTATCATATCCGCAAGTATATTTCTGGTATTTTCCTGATCGTCACCCATCTGTGAGCAGCCATATGGATGTACAAAAGCTATTACATCTTCCACACTTCCCTTTATAAGTGACTTTGCTCTTCTTTCAATTGCCTGTGCCACATTGTTGACACAGCCTACTGTCGGAATAATCCATATCTCATTTCTAACTCCCACCTTGCCGTTTTTTCTCTTAAATCCGAGGAAGGTTTCATGAGCGGTTTCTTTTATCTCTTTAACCTTTGGAATATATTTATATTCAAGTAAATCACCAAGTGCTGTTTTTATATTATGAGTATGTATCCAGTCACCGGCTTTTATATCCTCTTTTGCAATTCCGATTCTGTTTCCGTACTTTATAACATCCTCACCGGCTTTTATATCCTTAAGTGCCACCTTATGTCCGGCAGGAATTTCACTGTTTGTCTCTACACTTTCGCTTCCGATTGTGATTCTTTCTCCCTTTGGCAATGTATTCAATGCCACACATACATTATCCAAATCATTGATTTTGATATAATCCATTTCCTTTATCTCCTTGCCAAATACTCATATTGAGTTTATAATAAATGTAAGCGTTTACAATCGCATTATACATGGGATTTTTATTCCTTGTCAAGATGGATGTAGATTGTAACGAATGAATTTATAAAGCTTATATTTTTTTATATTACCGGTGAATTATGAATATTTATGATATTGCAAACAGGGCAAATGTCTCCATAGCTACAGTATCAAGAGTTATCAATGACAGCCCGAAGGTCAGTGAAAAGACCAGAAAAAAAATTCATGATATTATGGAGGAGCTTGGCTATACTCCGAATGTATTTGCCAGAGGGCTTGGACTGAACACTATGAAGACCATAGGAATATTATGTTCAAACCCTTCCGATATCTATGTGGCAAGAGCTCTGTCCTATTTTGAGAAAATGCTCAGGGAAAACGGCTATGACTCACTTTTATGTTGCAGCGGCTATGATACAAAGAATCTCAAAAAATATATAAATATACTTATCTCAAAAAGTGTGGATGCCGTTATTATGATAGGTTCAAAATATATATCCGCAAATGACAATAAAAATCTGATAAAAAGTACAGCAAAATCCTTGCCGATATTTTTAATAAACGGATTTTTAGAAGGTGAGAATATATATTGTTCTTATTATGATGATTTTAATGCTACAAAAATAAGCACAAGTATGTTATATAATAGTGGCAAAAGTAATTTGCTCTTTCTTTACAATTCAACATCTCAATCCGCCAAAAGAAAGCTGGACGGGTTTACAGCAGGATGTAAAGAACTGAAAATCAAAAGTGAAAACTATGCAACTCTTTTATGTGAGGAAAATTATATAGAAAATATTACTCTCTCGCTTGAAAAGTTTACCAAAGAGTTTTTTTTACCCGACGGTATAATTGCCTCAGATGATTTTCTAGCGATGACAGCATTAAAATTTGCAAAGCAAAACAGTATTTCGGTTCCTGATGAACTTTCAATAATAGGATATGACAATTCGATTTTTTCAAAAATATCATATCCCGAGCTTACCACTGTTGACTCAAGGCTTTTTGATTTGTGCAGTCACAGTGTAAAAACTCTTTTGGAGGTATTTGACGGACAATTCCCTGAAAACATCTGTATACTTGAGCCGTCTATTATAGAAAGAGATACTTTTAAATCAAAAAATTAATATTCTCAAACTTAATATGCATATGACTACTGTAAATGTAGTTATTTATAAATTTTACTTTATACAGCCGTTTGGCTAAGGAGGTTAACATGAAGAATTTTATGGATCAGGATTTCTTACTTGATACACAAACAGCAAAACATCTTTATCATGACTATGCCGGGAAGATGCCGATAGTTGACTATCACTGTCATATAAATCCACAGGAGATTTATGAGGATAAAAAATTTGATAATATCACTCAGGTATGGCTTGGCGGCGATCATTACAAGTGGCGTCAGATAAGATCAAACGGTGTGGATGAAAAGCTTATAACAGGTAGTGAATCATCTGACAGAGAAAAGTTTGATGCATGGGCCGCTACATTGCCGAAGCTTATAGGTAATCCGCTTTATCATTGGTCACATCTTGAGCTTCAAAAGTATTTCGGCTTTAAAGGTCATCTAAATCCTGAAAGCGCTGATGAGGTTTGGAATCTCACAAAAGAAAAACTTGCCACAGATGAATTAAGTGTAAGAAATATTATCAGAAATTCAAATGTTAAGGTTATATGTACTACAGACGATCCTATAGATTCTCTTGAATGGCATATCAAACTTAGAGAGATCAAAGACCTTGGATTTAAAGTGCTTCCGGCATGGAGACCTGATAAGGCTACAAATATTGAAAAGCCTGATTTTGCACAATATATTGCAAAGCTCTCCGAAGTAAGCGGTGTATCTGTAAAAGACTTTGCCTCTCTTAAGGAAGCATTGAAGAACAGATTGGAGTTTTTCCATAACAACGGTTGCTCCGTATCAGATCACGGTGTTGACTTTGTATACTATGCTCCTGCAAGTGAGAACGAAGTTGATGCTATATTAAAGAAAAGACTTGCAGGCGAGGACGTAAGTCTTACAGAGCAGTACAAGTTTAAAACTGCACTCTTACTGGCACTCGGAAAAGAATATCATAGATTGAACTGGGTAATGCAGCTTCACTTCGGTTGTAAGAGAAACAACAACACTGCAATGTTCAATAAACTCGGTCCTGATACAGGATTTGATGCTATAAGCGGATATGCTCCTGCAGATCAGCTGGCAGACTTCCTTAATGCTTTAAATGTAACAGGTGAACTTCCAAAGACAATACTTTATTCCCTTAATCCGAATGATGATGCCGCTATCGGTACAATAATCGGATGCTTCCAGGATTCAAGTATCGCAGGAAAAGTTCAGCAGGGTTCTGCATGGTGGTTCAACGATCACTACGAAGGCATGAGAGCTCAGATGAAGTCTTTGGCCGCACTTGGTTGCTTAGGAAACTTTAACGGTATGCTTACAGACTCACGTTCATTCCTTTCATATACAAGACATGAGTACTTCAGAAGAATACTCTGCCAGCTTATAGGTGAATGGGTTGAAAGCGGTCAGTATCCGAATGATGAGAAAGCTTTAAAAGAACTTGTAGAGAATATTTCATATAATAATGTAATGAGATATTTTGAGTTTTAATAATTGATTTTTATATAAAACAGTCCCAAACTCCCGTTCGTGAGTTCGGGACTGTTTTTTTCTGTGCCCTCAAAAATCAAGCCCACAACACTTGACATCAAAACAAATAAAAAAGTCTGACCGAAGTCAGACATAAGTAAATAGCGACGGGGAGATTCGAACTCTCGACACTACGGGTATGAACCGTATGCTCTAGCCAACTGAGCTACGTCGCCATATGATTGTATTCATGCTTAACATGAAAAATGGGACCTACAGGGCTCGAACCTGTGACCCTCTGCTTGTAAGGCAGATGCTCTCCCAGCTGAGCTAAGATCCCGTCACGTTTAACGCTATGTAAGTATATAAAATAATACTCCTAATGTCAAGCATTATTTTATTTTTTTATAAAAAAAATGCATCCGAATTTTAAAGCAACAATCCGGATGCAAGTTTTTATATTTAGTTAAATCCATACAGCTTATTTGCAATCTTATATCCGGCTACGGCAATACCTTTTCCCACTTTGCCTGGCAGATTCATAGTCTGACCGAGAACACCATATCGTATTCTCCTATAAAGTCTTGGATTGTGGTCCTTCAGATAATCCCAAAGCTCTTTCTTCTTTTGCATATTTTCCTCACTCTTTGAGCGTATTGCAAGTATGGAGGAAATAACCATCATTATCTCAAGATAGCTTATAAGATACTTTCTAAGCTTTTTATTTGCAACATCATAAGGATCGAATGAATCAAGCATGATTTTAGTAACTCTTATCTGCTGATCTATTCTTCCGATCATTACCTGCTCATTTACAGATTGATCCTCTCTTCCGATATAGTATCTGTAAAGATTTACATCCATATAATAAATATCCTTTACCGCCTTCAAAGGCTGATATACAAAGATATTATCCACATAGAATGTATGCTTCGGAAGGTCAAGTTTATTCTCTATAAGAAGCTCTCTTTTGTATATTACGGAGTGCATAAGAATATACTGCCCTGTATGGAAAGGCTTGATATCCTCCCATTCAAACTTCTTGTTTATAGGTAAGTTTCTCTTATAAGTCATTACCTTTTTCTTCTTTGCACCGTCTTTATCATAGACAAAGTTGCAAAGAAGCATATCAATATTTTCCTTATCTCTTATAAACTCTTTGAGCTTATTGAGTACTTCCAAAAATGACTTTTCATCCAAATAATCATCTGAATCCACCACTTTAAAAAACTCGCCTGTAGCGGCTCTAAGTCCAAACATCACGGCATCACCATGACCTCCGTTTTCCTTGTGGATTGCTTTGCAGATATTAGGATATTTTTTCTCATACTCATCCGCTATTTCAGCTGTATTGTCCTTAGATGAGCCGTCATTTACTATCAATATCTCTACATCTTCCTTACCTACCAGCAAAGAATCAATGCACTTTCTCATATATGCCGCCGAATTAAAGCATGGCACCGCTATACTCAAAACTTTCATTACTCAACCTTTCTGTTTATAAAATATATTGTACCTATTAAAGCAAATATTATACTGATTGCCACAGTTACCAACAAAATCCCTATATTTTCTTCATTCTCACCCAACTTGGCATAAATTGAAACAATTGTATTTCCACTCATATGTATGAATATAGGAATTAAAATACTCTTTGTTTTGTAATAGGCAAATCCGAGGAATATACCCAGAAGTGTAGCATATATACCCTGAACTATATTTCCATGGTAAATACCGAATAACAAAGATGATATAAGTAAACCTGCCACGAAATTATATTGATGTTTAATTCTGTTAAAAATCAAACCTCTGAATATTATTTCCTCAACTATCGGTATCAATATTCCGGCACATATTATTGTGACAATAAGCGGATTACTTGTAATCGTATCGCTGACTTCCACAAATGCCGTATCCTTACCTGCCATATTTGTCAATGCTATAACGATATTTAATGCAATTGAAACGCCTGCACCGCCTACAATGGCCATAACAAAATCCATTGCTTTAATTTGACCGCGCTTTTCAATTCTGCCGTTCTTAACATCAATATTGAAAAAGAGACTTAGAACTACAGAAGTAACCACTGCACATATCGCAGTAATAACAAGTGCATTTGCCTTTAAAACATCCATCATCGCATTAAAATCGCGAGCTCCCTCAAGGAAACCAAACAGTACTGCAAGAAACATTCCCAAAGAAGACTGAATGGCCGTATAAATAAGTATAGGATAAAAACTTATCCCAAATGTATAAAAAAATTTCTTCATTACCCTAGTATATCCTATATCAATTAATAATCCAATAAAAATTGTATTAAAATTAATTTATCACAAAAAATGTCCGATATTACCGGACATTTTAAAACAAAAATTTTATTCACTTCTTAGTGCATCTATCGGATTTAGGCTTGCCGCTCTCATAGCCGGCATATATCCGAATATAAGTCCAATTGCTACAGATACGCTGAATGAAATTATAACCGCATTTAAATTGGCAGGTGATGAAATATTCATAAATCTGCCTATAGTAGGGCTGGCAATACAACCCAATACAATTCCCAGCGAACCTCCCAGTGTACTCGTAACCAAAGCCTCTATGACAAACTGTTGCAGTATAACACCTCTTCTGGCTCCAAGCGCTTTTCTGATACCTATTTCTCTCGTTCTCTCAGTAACGGATACCAACATGATGTTCATAACTCCCACACCTGCAACAAGAAGTGAAATACCGGCAATAGCTCCTATAATAGTACTCATAAGTGCAAGCTGTGTATTAATTTCCCCAAGCATCTGACTCATAGATTGAACAAAATATGTTTCTTTTTGAGTATAGATAGTTTTTAGAAAATCCTTTAAAAGCTCCACCGCCTGATTGCTCACCTGAGTATTTACCGTAGCAAAAATATAATAATCAGGTACTGAAGTTCCGTTTAACTGTCCTGCTGTGGAATAAGGCATAAATGCAAAGTCATCACTTCCCCTTGCCGACAACTGTGTTTTATCCTGTCTTTGTACCACACCTACGACAGTAAATGCCGAACCGTTTATCTTTATAGTCTCACCTATCGCAGCTTTCGGTGAACCGAAAAGCTTGCTTGCAACATAATATCCGATTACAACAACTTTTTGTCTGGATACCATGTCCGCATATGATAGGAATCTTCCCTTTTCAAGTTTGTAATTCTTCAATTTACCATAGTATTCACTTACTCCGGAAACTGTAGTAGTGGTAGTTTTTGCACTTCCCACCTTTATTGTTCCGCTTACACTGACCTGTGGTGTCACCTCGGAAAAAATATCTCTATGTTCATTAAAAAAATCATACATCTGATCTACCGACGCCTGTCTTGCAGGCATATTGACCAAATTGACACTGATAGTATTGGCTCCCATGTCCATAAAGGACTTTACCATATTGTTCATATATCCCATCATTACACTGACCAGTATAACGACAGCAGATACACCTATGATAAGTCCGAGCATTGTCAAAAATGATCTCATTTTATTTGCAATAATACTCTTTATTGCCAGTTTAAATGACTGCAGCATACTCTTCACTACTTCCATCAAAATTTATTTTACCGTCAGCTATTCGAATAACTCTCTTTGCCTCAACTGCAATAGAATTGTCATGTGTAATCATAATAACCGTATTTCCCTCTTCATGGATTTTCTTAAAAAAATCCAAAACCTGACGGCTGGTCTTTGAATCCAGGGCACCTGTAGGCTCATCTGCCAAAATCAGTGAAGGATTTGCAGCCAGAGCTCTTGCAATACTCACTCTTTGCTGCTGTCCTCCTGAAAGCTGATTGGGCATCTGCTTTGCCTTTTCGGCAAGTCCCACCTTTTCAAGTGCCTCCATTGCCCTCTTTTCTCTTTCATGATTTGAAACATGCGCATATAAAAGCGGCAGTTCCACATTTTCCAAGAGATTCATTCTGGGCAAAAGATTGTATTGCTGAAAAACAAATCCTATCATCTTATTTCTGATATCGGCAAGTTGATTGTCACTAAGCTTTCCGACATCTTTTCCGCCCAAAAGATATTTACCTGATGTAGGCACGTCCAAAGCCCCTATAATATTCATAAGAGTGGATTTACCGGATCCCGACTTACCCACAATTGCAACAAACTCTCCCTTGTCTATATCAAGAGTTACACCGTCATTGGCACAAACAATCTCATCGCCCATTTTATATTCTTTTCGAATATCTGTCATTTGGATAAGTTTTTCCATTACTCTCCTCCGGCTCCTGCATCGGCACCGCCGGCATCGGCTCCGCCACCGTTCGCTCCTCCGGCTGTATCGGCTCCGCCTCCTTCTGCAGGTGCGCCTTCTCCGCCCATACCGTCCATTCCGTTTGTTCCCGTATCCATACTTGCGCTATCGTCCACATAGACCTCATCACCTTCATTAAGTCCTGATGTGATCTGTACAAAATCCGCATTTATAACTCCGGTAGTTACTGTAACCTCTTTAAAACCTGCGGGGATAAGACCGTCTCCACTTGAAGCCGCACCGCTTGCATCTGCACTTGCACTCTGTGTTGCCGATGTATCTCTTACATAGACCTTATTTCCTCTCATAAGAGCACCTGAAGGTATTGTAAGTGCATCCTTTGCAGACTCAAGTGTAATATATCCGTCCACATTCATTCCCGGTAAAAGATTATAAGTCTCATCAAGTGTTATTGTAACAGGATAGGTTGATACACCGTTTTGGCTTGTACTCTCAAGGCTGATATTGGTAACCGTTCCCGAATATTCCTGATCCGGGAAAGCATCCGACTTTATTCTTACCTTCTGTCCGTTTTGAACCTTTGTAATATCCTTCTCATCCACACTCATTTTAAATGTATATGAGCTCATATCGTAAATAACAGCCATATTGGTAGCCTTGTTGTTTCCGCTTGAGCCCACCTTATCTCCAACCTTATAGTTCTTTGATATAACTTTTCCGGAAATAGGTGATTTAATAGTATACTCGTCATAGGTTTTCTTTGCAGTGTCAACACCCTTTTGTGCCGCATCCACATTTCCCTGTGCGGTATCTACAGCATCCTTATAAGTTTTTAAAAGTTTCTCTGCGGACTCTGCAGTCATCTTAAAAATAGGTGTTCCAACTTCTACATAATCACCTACATTCACCAATACACTTTCTATCTGTACACCTTCAGCCAGGTCTGCACTCATATCAACATTTGTTGTAGCCTCAAAAGTACCGTCTCCTGTAGAAGTAATATTTCCGACTGTAGCATTTGCAGTTGTCTTATCTGTAAGTCCTCCCGGATTACTTACTTCGAACGTAACATTACGAACAAGTCTTCCACCGTCCATTGTCTGATCCATACTTGATACGGAAATTACTTTTCCCTCTATCTGCTCTCCTGTTTCCGTAAGAGTCAAAGTTCCTGTCATTCCCGCCTGAATATTCTGTGCCTCCATACTTAGGAAAGGAATACGAATATTCATCACAGTATCATTATATATGGTGGCAAGCTTTGTACCTCCGCTTATCTTATCTCCTGCCTGAATACTCAACTCCTTGATATAGCCCTTTCTTGTAGAGCGATACAGATTACCGGAAAAATCCGCCTTTGCTTTTGCAAGGTCTTTGTTGGCCGTAGCATATCCGGTATTTGCTTTACTAAGAGAATTATTTGAGGAATTTATATCAGATTCAAGACTTGACTTATCTATTTGATAGAGTACCTGGTCCTTATTAACCATATCACCTATCTCAAAGTCCGCCGAGATAATATCTCCAGATACAAGCGCAGTTATATTATAAGTGTCCTTAGGTGTTATAGTACCTGAAGAGGATATCTCTGAAGAGATATCCTGCTTT
The DNA here is from genome assembly GCF_000512995.1 of Lachnoanaerobaculum sp. MSX33. Taxonomy (NCBI): domain Bacteria; kingdom Bacillati; phylum Bacillota; class Clostridia; order Lachnospirales; family Lachnospiraceae; genus Lachnoanaerobaculum; species Lachnoanaerobaculum sp. MSX33. The sequence goes on from NZ_AZXX01000025.1 coordinate 42,301, forward strand.
GATGCTATTGCTGTAGATACAAATGTACTCTTGTCAATATTTACAGCCTGCCTTGATTTCATAAAGAAAAATCCACCTACGCCAATGGCTATAATTGCAGGTATAATAATAAATTTTTTCTTCATTTTTCCCCTCACTAATCTGCTATATAATCAACTACCGTGTAGCTTACAGATCCATCTTCAGAATTATTTATATCTACGACTAAAGTAACATCATCATTAACCTTGATACTTCCGTAGATAGAGAATGCAAATTGCATATCGCTGTTTGCAATTTTGTATGTTTCTCCGTCTATGGTCACAGATGTAGGTGTAAGTGTAGATGTTGACTCATAGTATATACTCTCAACAGTACCATGTACCGCCTTCTTACCATTTGTAGCATCCGTATTCTCATCATATGCCCAGATAGTCTTTGCAGCTGCCGAATAGTATATTACAAGACCTACATCTGATGATACCATCAGACTCTTGAATCTGTCCGCACCTACGCTGCTTCCGTCAACAAAGAGATTCGCATCCTTATAGTCAAAAGGAACCGCCTGTATCAATTGATTTACAGACTTTACCACCTTAGGTCCCTTAAGTGAATTGTCGGCAAGCTTTAAAGGATTTACTTCCTTATCGCTGTTTAACTCACCTCCGAATACGGTTGCAATATATGCTCCGCCGTCTTTCATATTTGTTTTTAACATATTATAAAAGAGATTTATACAATCTCTTACCTTAAGATTTGAAGTAGGTGTAAGTGATGTAAGGTTCTCATTTAACTCAAGGAAACCGTACTTTGCCATTCTCTTATTGTTTGCATCACCTGCAAAATCACTTGCCTGATATCCGAGTAAAGCAAGTACTCCTCTTACAGCATCATTCAATGTTACATTATCATTAGGCTTGAAGTTTCCGCCTAGATATCCTGTCATATATCCCTGCTCCACAGCCATCTTTATAGCGGAAGCGTTCTCATTATCTTTCGGAACATCATTAAATACCGACACATTGCTTGTCTTTGTAAGTACGGAACGATATGATGAAGCCTGTACAAGCATCTTTGCAAACTCACCTCTTGTGACAAATCTGTCTATATTTCCGCTTACAAAGGTTATACCCGTAAGACCTATTACTTTTTTTCTTAAATCAAAATTTGAACTTTGTGCAAAAGCAGTACCTGCACCAATACTCTGTGTAGCCAATACAGAAGCCAATCCCAATGCTCCCATTTTCATTAATTTACTTCTCATATAACCTCCGTTATCTGCATATTAACGTGCTTAGTATTATATCGCAATCACTCCCATATTCAATAATAATCACGAAATCTTTATATATTTTTTTGCCAATCTTTATCAAGCCCATTGTATCAGCTTAATAATACACATAATACGCTATTTGTTTTTCAAAGTCAATTAACGCTATATGAATTATCTTTGTATATTATTTACGGTTTATTTAATAATGTTGAGAATGATTAGACATCTTATCAGTATTTCTTAAAATTATAAAAAATGCCCAAGGCAAAAACCTTGAGCATTAATAAGACCTATTTACTTTTCAACCAATAAACTCTTTCCTGTCATTACAGCCGGTTTTTGTAATCCCATAAGCTCAATCAGCGTAGGAACTATATCACAAAGTCTTCCGCCTTCTGCCAGAGTGTACTTAGGGTCTGCATTTACCAGAATGAAAGGTACAGGATTTGTAGTATGAGCTGTATGTGGTTCACCTGTCTCTTCATCAACTAAAGTCTCACAGTTTCCGTGGTCCGCACAGATAAACATAACTCCGTTAACTTCCTTGATAGCCTCTACAGTCTTTCCTATACACTCATCAACTGTCTCTACAGCCTTTATAGCCGCACTTTCAACAGCTGTATGACCTACCATGTCAGGGTTTGCAAAGTTGATTATAATAACATCATACTTACCGCTCTTTATAGCGTCTACAAGCTTATCACATACCTCATATGCGCTCATCTGCGGCTTCAAATCATATGTAGCAACATCCTTTGGCGAGTTTACAAGAATTCTGTCTTCACCCTCATTAGGCTCTTCCTTGCCTCCGTTAAAGAAGAATGTAACATGAGCATATTTCTCCGTCTCGGCAATTCTTACCTGCTTCATACCATGCTCCGCTATGAACTCTCCGAATGTATCCTTTATCTCTTCCTTCTCAAAAGCAACAAGCTTGTTACCTATGCTCTCATCATAATCTGTAAAGCATACAAATGTGGTATCAAGTCTCTTTCCTCTGTTAAAGCCGTCAAAATCGTCTACACAGAATACTCTTGTCATTTCTCTTGCTCTGTCAGGTCTGAAGTTAAAGAAGATAACCGAATCTTTATCCTTAATAGTCTTTGCACCGTCATTATCTACAGAGAAAGGTACCACAAACTCATCATTCTTACCTTCATCATATGACTCCTGTATTCCCTCTGTAGCACTCTTTTTTAAGTTTCCACCCTTAGTCATAATAGAATAAGCGGCTTCAACTCTGTCCCATCTGTTATCTCTATCCATTGCGTAGAAACGTCCCATTACGGAAGCTACCTTTCCTACACCGATTTTAGCCATCTCTTTTTCAAGCTCGGCTACAAATTCCTTTCCTGATGTAGGAGGTGTATCTCTACCGTCAAGGAAGGCATGAACATAAACTTCTTTTAATCCGTTTCTCTTTGCAAGCTCCAACAATCCGTAAATATGTGTATTATGGCTGTGAACACCTCCGCTTGAAACAAGTCCCATTAAATGAAGTGCGCTGTTATTCTTCTTTGCATTGTCAACTGCCGCAAGAAGCGCCTTGTTCTCAAAGAAATCCCCATCCTCTATAGCCTTTGATATTCTTGTAAGCTCCTGATATATAATTCTTCCTGCACCCATATTCATATGGCCTACCTCAGAGTTGCCCATCTGACCGTCAGGAAGACCTACAAAAAGTCCGCTTGCCTGTCCTTCTACAAAAGGATACTCCTTCATCAGACTGCACAGATTAGGTGTATTTGCCTCAAACACCGCATTGTGATCATGTCCTTTTCTAAGTCCTAAACCGTCCATTATACATAATACTACAGGTCTTTTTTCCATATATACCTCGTTTTCTATCAAACAGTTTATATCTGTTTGAATAAATGCTATTAATCAGGCAGCCCGGCACCATACCGAAACTGCGTATTATTTTCAAATTCGATTTGATTTTACATTAATTCCAAAACATAATCAAGATAAAAAAATAACAAAGCTTACTAAAAATAAAATCCGTGTCCTAATTCAGGCAACAAATTTTACCTTTGCCTAAACTATAACACAGATTCTAATCAATGTCCCATTTTACCTATCAAATAAAATATAAAAAATGCCAATATATCAATGCATACAATAGTTGCACCTACAGGTGAACCGCCAAGTATTGAAATGACAAGTCCCAGAGAGGTACAAACCACTGAAAATATCGCTGATGATACGGTCACTGAGAGGAAACTCTTAAACACACACATGGATGCCAATGCAGGGAATACCACAAGTGCCGAAATAAGGAGTGAACCGACTAAATTCATAGCCAATACTACAATTATTGCAATGATTATCGCTATCAAGAGATTATATTTTTGTGTGTCTATACCTGTAGCACTTGCAAAATTCTCATCAAATGTTACTGCAAATATTTTATTATAAAACAGTACAAATGCAGATATTACAAATATTGAAAGTATGACACAAAGAATCACTTTTTCCTTTGTTAAGGTAAGTATTGAAGTGGATCCGAACAAGGTGGTACATACATCTCCGGCAAGATTTGATCCGCTTGAAAACACATTCATAACCAGATATCCGAAGGCCATCGCCCCGACAGACATCATCGTTATTGACGCATCTCCCTTTATCTTTCCGTTACTTCCGCCCTTTAAAAGCAGAATTGCGGCAATTATAGTCACAGGCAACACAAGCACCATATTGTCTGTAAGATTAAATACCGTCGATACCGCCACTGCACCGAATGCCACATGCGAAAGTCCGTCTCCAATAAATGAAAAGCGTTTCAATACCAGAATAACACCAAGCAGTGAAGAGCACAGTGCTATAAGTATGCCTACTATTATTGCATACCTTACAAAAGGATAGCTTAAATATACATGTATGTCTTTCATGCCATCCCCCTGCTCTTTTTATATTCCGAAGTTGTACCGAAAAATATATGTTCTCCAATATATAAAACCTTGGTAGCATATTCAAGTGCCACTTTTATATCATGAGATATCATAATAATGGTCATATTACTTTTATTCAGCTCATTGATAATATCATACATGTTCTGACTCGCCTCAGGATCAAGACCTGTAACAGGCTCATCAAGTATCATAAGTCTTTGTCCCGCCATCAACGCTCTGGCTAAAAGCACCCTTTGTTGCTGACCGCCGGAGAGTTCACTGAAACTTCTTGTCATAAGATCAAGAAGTCCCAGTTTTTCTATCTTCTCCTTTGCGGTCTGCTTTTCTTCTTTTTTATAAAATGGTCTGATTCCCACCTTTGACTGACATCCTGACAGCACAATTTCAAAAACTGATGCCGGAAAGTCTTTTAATAATTGTTGCTGCTGTGATAAATATCCTATCTCCGTAGGCAACAAATTTTCATTATATATAACCTCTCCTGAGATCGGTTTTATAAGTTTTAAAAGCGTCTTTATAAGTGTAGACTTTCCCACACCGTTTTCCCCAATTACGCATAGATAATCTCCATCCGAAACTTCAAAATTAAGATTATCCACTATGGCTTTTCCGTCATATCCAAGTGACAATTTTTCACATTTTATCATAAAACTCCAGTCTATAATACCTCTTTAAGCACTTCCAAATTCTTCTTCATTATATCCAGATAGCTTGCATTATCACTGCTCTTTGTAGACTGCATAGAGTCAAGCACCAAAACCTTGGCATTTTTATCCTTGGTATTATCAACTATTGTTTTTGCCAAATCCCCTTTTGAACCGTCAATTATAAAAATATCCGACATATTAAGTTCATCCATCTTATTTGCCAAAAACTTTACAGTCTCAAAAGATGCTTCACTTCCCGCATCACAGCCCTTAAATGCTGCATAATACTTTATTCCGTATTCATTTACCAGATATCTGAACGGGAATCTGTCTCCGACTATTATAGTTTTGTTTTGAATACTTGAAAGTGTATCCTTATACTCTTTATCAAGTTCATCAAGTTTAGCCAAATAGTCATTTGCGTTTTTCTCATATTCAGCCTTATTGTCAGGATCAATTTCGGCCAACTTTGCTTCTATAGCACTTACTATAGTTTCAGCATTCTTAATTGAAAGCCATACATGCTCATCTATCTCTTCCTCTCCGTCTTCATGCTCACCTTCTTCATGTGCATGCTCGCCCTCTTCATTTGCATGTTCTTCGCCTTCATGGTCATGCTCTTCTTCATCCTGCATCCCCTCTACAAGTTCCTCTGCTAATGCAGCTTCACCGATACTGTCTACCATATTGATATACTTCAAATTAGGATTCTCTTTTATAATATCCTCAGCCCAACCGTCAGATTCTCCGCCTACATATACAAACAAATCACTGTCTGTTATTTTTGCAATATCTGCCGCAGATGCCTGATAGCTGTGTAAATCCACACCCTTATCTATAAGGAAGGAAATCTCTACATTCTTATTATCACCTACTACCTGTTTTACCCAGTCATAGGCAGGGAAAATAGTAGTAACAATGCTCAGCTTCTTAGTTTCCTCACTGTTACTTTCAGCTACACTGCTGCTCTCCATAACACTGCTGCCGCTCTCAGTCTCACTGCTGCCGGTACTTTCCTTTTTTGCACAGCCCAAAACCATCATAATAGCCACAAGGATACTTAGTCCTATTCCAATATACTTCTTCATAGTCTCCCTCTATTCTCTACATTCATTACAAGTTCCATAAAAAACTGTTCTGGCATGATCTATAGAAAAGCCGTGTTCTTCTCTCAAGTGTTCGCCGATTAAAGATAATTCAGTACACTCCAAATGGATAAGCTTTCCGCATTTTTCGCATTTACAATGAAAACATACCGGATGAACGTCTTCACCCTCTACATATTCAAAGCAGGCACTGTCTCCTGTTTCCAACATATATTTATGTACTGTCCCATCGCTTACCATTCTGTCCAAATGTCTGTAAACAGTAGCTTTCCCGATATTCTTTCCCTGCTGTTTGAAAAAGAGAATAATATCATTCACGGTGACATGCTTATTCTCATTGTTTTTCAGGAAATCCTCTATTTCAAGCAATTGTCTTGTTTTATACTGAGCTTTCTTCAAACCACACCTCCAATTTGATTACTGAGATTTAAACTCAATTTGAAACTCGATATCATATTACAACTTTTTATTTCATTTTTCAAGCAAATTTGATAACGAGTTTTAATTTTTTTATCAAAAAAACACATCAACAATCTAAAAATAAATCAGATGTTGATGTGTTCATTTATACTATAAAATTTTTAGAAATCTACTTCCGTATCATAGTAGCAACATTTTAAGAGCTTCTCCATCTCTTCAACACTTGGCTGTCTCGGGTTTGAACCTGTACATGCATCTCCAACAGCATTTACAGCTATATCATGAAGTCTTTCCAAGAAAACTTTCTCAGGTACAAATCCGTTCTCTGTAGGATATGAATCCGCACCGTAGTTCTTGATACAATGTGGAATATTTAAAGCATCATTTAAACCTCTAAGGTACTTGATAAGCTCTTTTATCTTCTCATCTTCGCTACTGCCCGGCAATCCAAGCACATCAGCTATCTTAGCATATCTCTTTGCAGCTTCCTTATCCTCTGCATTGAAAGCGATAACCTTTGGAAGGTACATAGCATTTGCCGCACCGTGAATAATGTGAGCACCCAAATCTCCAAATACGGCACCTGTCTTATGCGCCATAGAATGTACTATTCCAAGTAAAGCATTTGAGAATGCCATACCTGCAAGACATTGTGCATTGTGCATTGCATCTCTGGCCGTCTTATCTTCATTGTATGACTTTACAAGGTACTTGTCTATCATTTCTATAGAGTGAAGTGCAAGTGGATCTGTAAAGTCACAGTTGGCTGTAGATACATACGCCTCTATAGCATGTGTCATAGCATCCATACCTGTATGTGCAACAAGCTTCTTTGGCATTGTCTGTGCAAGTGCAGGGTCTACAATTGCAACATCAGGTGTTATCTCAAAGTCGGCTATAGGATATTTGATACCCTTTTCATAGTCTGTTATAATTGAAAAAGCTGTTACTTCCGTAGCTGTTCCCGATGTGGAAGAAATAGCACAGAATTTTGCTTTTTTTCTAAGTGTAGGAATACCGAATACCTTACACATATCCTCAAAAGTACAATCAGGATACTCATACTTGATCCACATAGCCTTTGCCGCATCGATAGGTGAACCTCCACCGATAGCAACTATCCAGTCCGGTCCGAACTCAAGCATCTCCTTAGCACCACGCATTACGGTGTCTACAGAAGGATCAGACTCAATTCCCTCAAAAAGTCTTACTTCCATACCTGCTTCTTCCAAATAAGCGATTGTCTTATCTAAGAATCCGAACCTTTTCATTGATCCACCGCCTACACAGACAAAAGCCTTCTTTCCTGTGAAGCTCTTTAAAGCCTCAAGTGAATCTTTTCCATGATAAATGTCTCTTGGTAATGTAAATCTCATATACAGCCTCCATTTTTTGAGCATCGGTTCTTAAATATTAAGAACCTAAGTGTTACTAAAATTACATGCTTATATATTATAACTTAATGTTATTATTGTCAACATTTTAACGATATTTTTTTAACAACTTGTTTACTCTCTTCTGATAAAGCTGAAATTATTTACATCTATTGAGAAAAGAAGCTTCACCAACCATAAGAAGAATAAAAGCACTCCTATCGGTATAAGGCATGATGTTACAATAAGTACAGCAATAGCCTCTATAAAGGAACTGAGGGTATTCTCAAACTTCTTTAAAAGTTCATTTACATTCCCTGTAATATTATTTACTATTTTTTCAAGTGCACTGCTGTTTTTATTTTCTTCCTCGGCGCTCTTTGTTACCGTATCCGTATTTTCCTTGGCATTATTAAGAGTTGTCTCTATCGAGGCGGCATAATTACTCTCAATCATTCTCGCAATATTTACACTCACAGGAATAGTAAATGATATAACCAGGCTGAATAAAAATAATTTAGTCGCAATCTTTGCAAATATCTTTTCATTTGAAGCGATAAATACTATGAACAGCACACATGCCACAGGAATAACATACTTAAATGCCACAAAGCCTGTTACGGTGAGCAAGAACTTCTCAAGGTAGATTGCGCAAAGCACAATCAGAAAATACTTGCTCATATCCGCAAGTTCCTGTGCAATAGGAGTACCTACATCTCCCGGCAAAAGTGTAATAGCCGATGAAGATGCCACAGCCGCAGCAGCAAGCTCCATAACCTTACTTCTGCTCTTGTCAAGAGCATTTATCGTATCCGCATGAAAATCCACATTCCCCAGCTTATCGGCTATCAGAAAGAATGATACCACTCCTACCGCAATACAAAAGATTGCTGCAATTACCTTTATTATCAATACCTTTTTAATTGATGACATTTTTCTCCTCCAAATACTTCAAAAATCCGTCTATACCTCTGTTTATATCCTCAAAGGCAACATCAAATCTGTCGGTGTACCATGGGTCCGATACCGAATCATCGCTTCCTGCGAAGCTTAAAAGTTTGAATATCTTATCTCCGTCACCGAACAAATTTTTCATATTTTTTATATTAGCATCATCCATACCTATAAGATAGTCATATTCTTCATAGTCGGACTTTACCATCTGCCTTGCCTTCTTACCTGCACAGGCTATTCCATGTTTCTGAAGTTCGTCTTTTGCAGACGGAAACATAGGATTTCCCACGCCGTTCCATATCTCTTCCGAGCTTGTTGCGGCTGAGGCTATCTCAAACATATCCTCCAGCCCAAGCTTTTTCACTTTGTCTTTCATTATAAACTCCGCCATAGGCGAACGGCAGATATTGCCGTGGCAGATGAAAAGTATTTTTATCATACCTTTAAAACTCCTTGAAAATACTGATTTTACCTGATTTTATGCCACTTTTTAAGGTTTGTCCTGATAGAGTGTTTTATGCATTTTTGTCGCATATTGTGGCATAAATTCGTATATTTTGTCATCCAAATTTAGTAAAAATCTTAGTAAAATGTTTCAATTTTTCATTTTACTAAAGACTTTTTTCACTTAGGTTTTCTTTTAGTTGTCTCAATTTCTTAATATTTAAGCCATCTTAACATATTTGCCAAGTTCTTCCTTGGCATCCTCTACTCCCAGATGCGTATATGTATTTAACGTAACCCCGATATCAGCATGTCCCATAAGATACTGAAGCGTTTTCGGATTCATACCGCTTTTCGCCATATTGCTACAATAGGTATGCCTGCAAACATGCGGTGTGATTTTGGGCAACTGTTCTTTAAAGATTCGATTATATTTAGCCAATGCCCATTTAAAATGCTTTTCCCAATGCAAAGCAACTTCCGGCATATCCTTCTTATCTAAAAACAGAAATCCCTTGTATCCATCAATAACAGGCTCTTTCTTGGGCTTTTTACGGTTTTCAACAATACGCTTAAAACATGCATACACTTCCTCAGTCATAGGAATGATTCTAGTTCCACTTAATGTTTTAGTATCTTCAATAACATACTTCATGTCTCTGGTTCTTTGAAGCTGATGAGTTACATTGATTTGCTTTTCTTCAAAATCAATGTCAGAAAGTGTCAGTCCACAGAACTCCGAAATACGAAGCCCTGTTTTAAAAAAAATAAACATGCCATCATAGTATCGTTTGTAATGTTCATCATTCCTAATGAATTCCAAGAACTTTCTCTCTTGTTTTCTGGTTATAGCTTCTCTGGTTGCACTATTGTTTACAACCACTGTACATAATTGAAACTCGAACGGATTCTTGCGAATCAAATCATCATCTACAGCCATTTGAAAAGCAGGTCTTACAACTCCACGCACTGAGTGAATGGTACTATACCCCCTTCCATCTGCCTGAAGTTTAATCAACCATGCTTTTGCATCTGACAGCTTCACTTTGTCAATCCTTGTTGTCCCAAATTTTTCTTTCTTAATTATGTTGATAACAAAGTTATAATTTGCTGCTGTGTTATGACGAACTCCCGTCTTCTGAGCAATATACTTTTTTACCAACTCAAGAACTGTCAAATTATCACCATAAGGAGTAATGCCATCATTTATATCTCTTAATATGGCTTTTTCCTTTTCTCTAAGTGATTGGCATGTTCTTCTTCCTGCCGGCAGGAAATCTGTCGGTTCTAGCTTCCAACTGTAAATGAATTTCTGTTTCCCAAAGCAGTCTGTATAAACAAATGCATATCTTCCATCCGCTCGCTGGCTTTCTCCGTTTCGTAAAATACGCCCTTTTTTATCACGTCTTTTCTTATTGCGATTTTTTTCGCTCAAACATCTTGCTCCTTTCTACGAAGAAGTCCTAGCACGATAAGTTTATTATACCATACTAAGACTTTGTTTGCCACTTTAAAGCGACAAAGTCTTTTATTTTCCTATAAAGCTGTTGTCTGATTAAGAAATTTTTCAAATTTTTGTCTATTGACTAACGATTTATTTCCTACCTGAACAGTAAAACAATAATCAGACTCAGCATTTTCGGCAATCAACATTCTTATTTTCTTTTCTCCGATTCCAAAATATTGAGCAGCCTCATCAACAGTTAGCATATATTTTTCCCAAATTGGAACCGTATTTCCTTTTATTCCTGTTCCTACTTTATCCATTATGTACTCCTCCAAATTTTCAAAATAGCAGCACTTTATCTGCCAATGACAACCCACAATCCCCTTGCCGGCTCTCATAGGCAGATAAACATACAATACAGGTGGCAGGTCATTACTCTGCCCACATCGGTATTACACCGTCATTCAAGTGACCGGACATATCCGGAAGTATCATTATTAAAAATATATATCTTCGCCTCACACAACTGCTGTATATTTTGCCAGACATCTATCGCTCCCCACCTTACTTCAACACACTATTTCAGTATTCCATCGCTTACACTTCCTACTAATATAGAAGAAAGCAGGTTTCTCTTGGCGTGCCCGCATAGTGGCTCCACATATTCCACACGTCCTGTACGTATTTACATATTTAGTTATCAAGGAACAATGGACTGATCACTCCGTCCAGTTTTGGATAAAATCTGTTCTTGATTTATCAATCCGAAAAGCACATAATTACACTCCTGTCTGCTATGAACAATCTTTCATTGATTATGTGCTTTATAAGAATGACAAAATTACAGAACCAAATTCTCCGGTCCGTATTTATGTAAAATCTGGAACAGGATTCTCTTATGTATTCCATCTGCCTGCTCATACATTTCTTTTAAAACTTTTAACTCATAAGGTGTCAATGTATTCATATATGGCTTATAATATTCCCCTATAAAAATTCCACCTTCACTCCCCTGCTTCGTATATATTGGAAATCCAAAGGACAAAGCCTGTATATCGTTATGTATTGTACGCACTGTGACATTAAATTCTACTGCCAGCTCTTTTGCTGTAATATGACGTTTTGCCAGCAAAATGCTGATTATCTCAACTCTGCGATCTGCCGTATTCATGCTCTGCCCCTTTCTTAAAAATTTCCAATCTAATTGTAAAAAACAAACCGGAAAAAACCTTTCATATTCGCACATATTATTTCAAGATTTTTGTTTCCACTATCAGCTTTTCCCTTATCAAAACAACATCCTCATTCTCCTCCATTTTTCATTGACTTCGCTATATGCTCTTGTCAAAATTTTCTTGGTTTAGCCAGTATTCATAAAGCCAAAATCTCTCAGCAGAAAGGTCTTGGCGTAAGTCATAATCCTCCACAAGCAGATAAAGTCCTACCTTGGTCTATTCAGTTGTCAAAGAACAAATGCCTAACGGCTTTTAAGAAAGACTCCTTTTTATTATTTGATGTCAAGCTCCTTCTTGGCAAAAATAAAAGGACAGATTTTCCTCTACTTTATAAAGGAAAATCTGCCCTTATCTACAAGGCGATTACTTCAAAATTTCTTCCAACAGTAACTTCAGTTTCTTCAATATGCTGTTCTTACGCCATTGTATAGCTTGGTAACTTACGTTCTTTTTTCTTGCAATGCTTGAAAGAGTTTCATCATGAAAATACAGACGCTCTATGATGTCATTTTCTTCTGCATTGAGCCTTGATATAGCGTTTCTGACCGCTTCTATCATCATCTGTATTTCCACAATCTTTTCTACATCAATGCCTTCATCAACAATGTTTTCATAAAAATGTCCATCATGGTCTAATGATGAAAAAAGGAGCAAGTGGTTTTTCCTGTCCACCTGCTCCAAATATTTTTCATGCTCTTTCTCACGCCAGTAGACCTTATATATCTCCTCACTGACTTTTACCTTTTTCCCATTGACATAAAGGTAATATTCTTTTTTCATTTCAAGTCCTCCATTCTTTTTTTGCCTGCTTGTTTTCAGGCAAAAAAAGGAGGACTCCTGCACTTAAGCATAAGAAGTCCTCGAAAATGGAAGAAACCCGTTCTTCCAAAATGTTTTAAATTTAATTGTTTATAATAATTACTGGTATCAAAAAGGTCTATTATTATTTTCTATATAAATAACAGACCTTACATACCACATAGCAATTACCTCCATCGTTTAGTTAATTCATGCTTTCTCCTTCTAATTATTTAAACTCCATTTTTCTGACATAGATTTGGCATTTACAAAGTCTTTATAAATTCCATCTTGCCTCATCAATTCATCATGTGTACCACGCTGTTCAATGCAGCCTTTATTCAAAACCAATATTTGATTTGCATTTCTAATCGTCTTTAACCTGTGTGCAATCATAATAACTGTTTTATTCTTGGTAAGTGACTCTATAGCCAGTTTTAATTTATCTTCATTTTCAGGATCAACATTCGCCGTTGCTTCATCGAAAATAATAATAGGAGCATCTTTTAGCATCGCTCTTGCAATTGAAATTCTCTGCTTTTCACCACCTGATAATGAAGCCCCGCCTTCCCCTATTGAAGTGTTATAACCTTGTGGAAGTGAAACTATAAAATCGTGGCATTGAGCTTTTTTAGCTGCATTAACCACTTCCTCTCTCGTTGCATTTTGATTGCCAAACTTTATATTATTTTCAATAGTATCTTCAAATAAATATACACTTTGAAAAACCATAGAAATATTATCCATAAGATTTTCAACTGTATAATCTTTAATATTATTTCCACCTATTTTTATTTCGCCTTCGTTAACATCCCAAAATCTTGCAATTAGATTACATAATGTAGTTTTCCCCGAACCTGATATGCCGACAATGGCAGTCATCTCATTCTCTTTAATAATGCATGTAACATTATCTAAAACTCTTCTATTGTCATAAGAAAACCCTATACTTTTAATATCAATATTATGATTTTGTATCAAAGAACTTATATTGCCTTCATTAATATCAGGCATGTGGTTAACATATTCATATGAATCAATAGCATTCTCTGCAATTCGTAAAATCGCCATATTAGAGCCCGCTCCAATCAATCCATCAAAAATCGTGAAGCTTGCTATCATCAGTACAACCGTATCTGCAATACTCAAATTTCCAGAAAGATTTAATTTAACGCAAAATAATAACATCACTACAATTGTCATTCCTATTACTATTCTTTGAATTATGGTATACGGAATAATCATCTTTTCAAGCGACAGTGTAGTTTTGTAACTATCATCAATCGCATCGTTTAAACTTTTGTTATTTCCCCCACTCAAATTATATGATTTAATAACCTGCATTCCTTGAATTGTTGATAGTACATTTTTAGTCAAACGTGTCTGAATATTAGACATATCGGCTGCATTTTTTCTTGAACGTTTTTCCATTAGAAAAGTAACAAATAAAAATACTATCATACCAATTAGTGCCACAAAACCTATTTCAAAATTTATGATGAATATTGACAAAACAAATATGAATGTATTTAAAAATCCTCCCAATACATTAACAAGTAATACTGGTATCCAAGACTCAATTTGTGTGAGATTTGTAGTTGCTAAAGTAGTTAACTTGCCTAAACTAAAATTATTGAAGAATCCCATTGGAACTCTTTTTATTTTTTCTCCCAACTCTATTCTTTTATTTGCTGCCATAAAATATCCCGCATGTGTTTGATTCATTTGAGATACATTTTGTGTGATAATCTTGCCTATTAAACTAATTATTAGTACTACTAATACTACAATAATATCCTTTTTCACAACATTTTGCTTGAACAGGCATTTCAACATATAATAGATTGCCACAAATTGAAATGCATTAAATGCAGCATGAAAAAATGCTGCTACTATTGACCTCGTCAAATTATTTCTTTCCTTGCCGGAGAATAACCAGATTTTTTTAAATACGCTTATCATGCTTCATCCTCCTTATTTGATGCCATACACATAGCGCAATATAATTTTGACTTTTCTAAGAGTTCTTCATGTTTCCCACTGTTTTCAAGCATTCCATTATTAATTACAAATATTTTGTCGGCTCCTTTTATTGTGTTTAGCCTGTGAGCTATAACAATTAAAGTTTTTCCCTTTACTAATTTGGAAATCGCTGCTTGAATAATATTTTCATTCTCTGGATCTATGTATGATGTAGCCTCATCTAAAATTATAATTGGCGAATTTTTAAGCATTGCCCTGGCAATGGATATTCTTTGCTTTTCTCCTCCTGATAGATGCCCGCCACCTTCTCCCACGATAGTATCGTAACCATGAGAAAGTTCTTTTATAAACCTGTCGCATCCCGCTTTAATTGCGATTTGCTCAACTTCGTCATCTGTTGCATTAGGATTGCCAAGTCTAATATTTTCTTTAACCGAAAAGTCAAACAGGTAATTATCTTGTGACACATAAGATATTAATTTTGAAAGTTGTTTTAATGGAATATTATTTACGTCTATTCCACCAATTTTAATATGACCACTTTCAACATTCCAAAAGCCTGCTAAAAGTTTCGCTATTGTCGATTTACCACTTCCCGATTCACCCACTAATGCATTAAATGTTCCTTCATCAAATTTAAAATTTAAATTCTTAATTACTTGTTTTTTCCCATTGTATGAAAAACTAACATCTATAAATTCAACATTGAAGTTTTCAACTGTTTGTACAGTTGTCCCACATTTTAGTTTTTTTGAAGCCAAAAGGCTTTCCACTCCACTCGATATAGTCCCAATTCTAGCCAAATCATCTGTATAATTTAATGCTTTAAGTAGATTTGATACTGTAGCAAAAGATAGTATTACTATTGTTATCAATGTTTCTATTTCAATACTACCATTTTTGTAAAAAATCATTCCAAATGGTATAACTGTTAAAATTCCCATTGGCGATAGTATGCGACCAATAGAAACTCTTTTCATACATCTCCCCATCCAATCATAATAAAATTGTGCATTGTCATTGACAGAATCACTATATTTTTGATAAGAAGTATTACTTTGATTAAACGCTTTAATAACTTCAATACCACCAATATATTCAACCAATGCGTTATTCATTTTTTGACCTAAGACTACAGATTCCTTGTAATTTTTCGAATATTCTTCATTCATCACTGATTTCATAAAACTAATACCAACAATGAAAGGAATAAGGGACACCAAACCTAATCGCCAGTCCAAAGTAAGCATATATATTATAAGTAATACTGGTCCTACTACATTGGCTGTCATCTCTGGTAATATATGCGATAAAGTTGTTTCCATGCTGTCAACTTTATCGACAATTATGTCTTTCAAAGTTCCAGAACTAATACCAGTAATATCACCCAATGGCATTTCAAATAACTTATTTGAAATTTCCTTTCGTATATCTCTTAAAGATTGAAATGTTGCAGTATGAGAGATGGTTGTAGATATTCCTGCTGATATTTCTTTGATTAAAAACAGTCCTGTAATAATCAATAATTTATTTGAGTACAATTCCCAATTTGAATTCCCGTTAATTAACTCTGCTATAAGACTTGCAAGGATCATATATGAGATTAAGCCAGCTACTACACCTAAAATAGCAAACAAGATAGAACAAGAGAATTGAATCTTTCGTTTTTTTATATACTGCCTAATTATATTCATATAACACTTTCTTCCCTTCTTTTATTTGTTTTCCCTCTTCCAAATATAGAAACTTATCACTTGTAGCTGCGGCCAAAAGTGAATCATGTGTAATAATAACTACTATTTTCCCCTTCTCAGAAAGAAGTTTTACCCACTTTATAATTGAGTGTAATCCATCGCCATCCATTCCACTTGTTGGCTCGTCTAATATATAAACATCTGCATCTGAACAATATGCTGCAGCTAATATTACTCTTTGTTTTTCTCCTCCTGACAATGATGCAGGATGTCTATCTTTTAGTTCGTTCAAACTAAAAGCATCCAAACTATCCACCATATCTTTTTTAAATTTTTCAGTTATTTTTTTACCAATTGAAATTTCACTTACAACGGAATCTGAATACAGTTGATAATCTGCATCTTGCATAACAAAATAGCAAAATTTATTTCTTAAATTTCTGTTTGCTACTTTTCCTCTATATTTGATTGATCCTCCGTTTTCTTTTAGTAGCCCACTTATAACTTTACACAAAGTAGTTTTTCCTGCTCCATTGTTTCCTAACAGTGAAACAACCTCCCCTTTATATAACTTTAGATTAATGTCATCAATTCCTAATTTTGTTTTCTTATAGTGAAAGGATAACGATTCAATATCTAAAATTAAGTCGTTTGATTTTTTATTCTTAGTGCTTTTATTTATCGTCTTTGGTCTAAGTCCAAGTTTTGATAGACTTTCATTATCAAGACGTTCAAAATCTTCCTTTGACCAAACTTCCCTTAACATACCTCTATCAATATATAAAAATCTATTTACTACTTCATTGAACGGTTCAAGCCTGTGCTCACTTATAATAATAGAGATCCCTCTATCTTTAATTTTTTTAATTATTTTTATTAAAACCTTGACTCCATCTGCATCTAAATTTGATGTTGGCTCATCGAGGATCAAAACTTTAGGTTGTAAAATTAAAGAAGCGGCAATTGCAACTTTTTGTTTTTGACCACTGGACAAGTCATCTATGTCTTTCGAAAGTAAATCTTCAATCCCAACAAATCCTACAATCTCATCAAGTTTTTGTCTTATTTCATGCGCAGAAAGTCCTATATTTTCTGCCGCAAAGCAAATCTCATCTTGAACACTATTCATAAAAAATTGACTTCTTGGATCTTGAAAAACAACGCCAAATAATTTAGCACGTTCTTCTGAATCCAATTCAGCCGGAATTTGTTTATCTATTTCAACTTTTCCTTTCAGCTCTCCCTCATAAAAAACAGGAGCCAAACCACTGATAGTTCGTAAAATTGTGCTTTTTCCTGACCCTGATTTACCACAAATTACAACACATTCTCCTGATTTTATAGAAAAAGTAATATCTTTGATAGAAGGATCTCCATCACTATAAGAAAAAAATACATTCTGAACTTTTATCATCTTCACACTCCAAAATATATTAATCCTATTGCAGCTCCATATATGGCAAGTGCACATATATCCTTTAATCCAAAATACACTTCATATATGCACGTTCTTTTTTTATCCGCATTTAGTCCTCTTAATTCTGCGGTAGCCCCCAACTCATCTGATAATTTTATGCATCTGATGATTAGTGGTACCATAAAACACTCATATACCAAAAAAGGATTTCTCATAAAATCTTTCCAGTTGCTAAATAACCCCCTAGCTTTCATTCCATTTCTAATTGCTATATTTTCTTTACTTAATACCGGAAAAAATCTTATAAGAATGCAAATCATTACAATAATGGGCTTAGGAACTTTTATTTTCTGTAAACCTAACATAAGTTTACTTGAGTTTCCCACAATAATACATGTAACTACCATTACTAAAGGAATTGAACGTGCTAACATATTCAAAATAATGTACATTAAGGCTATCTTGTTCGCAAACAACCCAGCCAATATAACCATAGTCAGGTAAGTTATAACGAATTTAATAGCCTTATTATGTTCTTTTATATAAACTAAAAGTAGCGCATTTAGTGCAACACTCAAATGTATTTGAATGTTCTTGTTAAACAAGAACCAGAATATTGTTGATACTGCTAATAAGATAATATATGTTCTATTATCTAATTTTCTCATCTACACCAACTTTGCCTTTTCTATATGTTTTTTCATAAGTTTTTTTCCTACAATAAATCCTATAGCAGACAACACAATTGTTATCACTGCAATCAATAAAAGCATATCCCAAGAACCATAAAATCTAACCAATGTCTTTATGCCCTCTTCCGTATAACTTTCTTTTAGGCTATTTAAATATTGTTCTTTAAAGAAAAACATAGGAATTGCACTACCCAGAGCATACAATGCCCAATATACCGAGTATGCGATACCATTTCTCTTTGGATTTCTATAAGTGTCTTGTCCTATCATAATAATTTCGCATACAATACCTACTACAATCATTACTGGAAGAAACCATGGAGAACCCATTACAGTTATAAATAATCCTCCAAAAATCCCAGTAATCAAATACGTTCCTCTTTTCGCAACCTTATTTGACATTACTACGAACACTGGAGCGCAAAGCAATCCCATAATTCCTACATAAAATAAGTAATCAAACGCTGGTGTTGTCAGCATCATTATACACATTTTTGTAACAAGCATTATTATAATCATCGCCACATTGAATATAGATAATGTAATAATGTCCCTCATCTTCAATTTGTTCTTTTTTTCATTATTCATTTTTATCTCCTCCTAAATATTGTAGATTGAATATTAAATCCAAGTTTGCTAAACAGTGCAAAACAGGTTATGATAACATCGTATGCTAACTCCGTTATCTTTTGACTAAAAAAATATCTCTTCTAATACCCTCTAATATTTTTCCAGCCTCCTGAAAAAAAGCAAGAAACAAGTCGCGCATTTTCTAACAGTTCTTGTTTATTTTCGGAATGCAATACAGCCTCAGTCAATGCTAAAAAATGAGCATGATTAATAATATGAAAGCCTTTATCACTAATCCTTTCTGAGGAAATATCCGCTTCTAAAGAAATCTCCTGCATTTTAATTCTTGCATCATCCTCCATCACTGTTAATTTTTCGAGAAAATTCGCATAAGATGTTCCGTATGACCCATTAATGATCAGCGAGTATATTTCTTTGTTATCAAACAAAAACATCGCAGTTTCAATTGTTCCGTCAACATGAACCTGAGCAACCTTTTCATTCTGTTTTTTCTTAACACTATCAATCGACACTTTCTCATAATCGAAAAAATTTGAAAATATTTTATCTGCAACTGGTGAAACAATCGCTTCAAACAATTCATTTTTATCATTAAAATGACGATAAAAAGCGCCTGTAGTCACACATGCATCTTTACATATATCTCTCAAACTAGATTTCTCAAACCCATACTCAATAAAATGCCTTTTTCCACATTCTAGTATTTTTTCATGAGTATCATCATAATTATTTCTAGCCAACAAAATTCGCCTCCTTCCTCTTTTGATAACGCCGTTATCAGTTTACCTTTATTTTTGCTTTTTGTCAAGTTAGATATCGCAAACTAAAAACTTTTATGATATAATTTTGTTATAAATTTAAAATTTGCTTAATGCTTGCTGCCCTAATCATTCTTTTGTAGCAAGCACAGTAAGTGTACGGACACTTACGGAAAAATTGATGAAGCAGCCCTTCGGGATCTGCTTCTTTTTTTATCAATTTTTAGCTTGTTAGGGAGACCCTAATACCCCTGAAATTCACACAAAGGAGGAAATACCTATGGCAAATAGGATACGAAATGAACGACTTGAAATTAAGTTGACCAAAGAAGAAAAAGCTCTTTTTGAGGAGAAAAAAAAACTTGCGAAGTGCAGAAATATGAGCCACTTTATCCGCAAATGCGTTTTGGAAAAGGAAATTTATCAGATAGATTTAGAGCCTTTTAGAGATTTACAAGGCTTGCTTTCCAATGCTACAAATAATATCAACCAGATTGCAAAGCGAGTAAATTCGACCGGTGTTATCTACAAAGAGGACATCCATGATATAAAGAAAGAGATTGAATATTTCTCAAAAGAACTGTGGCAAATTCATTCCTTGCTTCTTAACAGGGCTTCGGGAGGTGATTAAAATTTATGGCTATTACAAAAATACACCCTATAAAATCAACCCTTCATCTTGCTATTGGCTATATTGTCAATGAAGAAAAGACCGATGAACAGCTTTTGGTCAGCACGCATAAATGCCACGAATCTTCCGCTCATACTCAGTTTTTACGAACAAGAGAGGCGTCGGGAACTAATGGAACTGTCCTTGCAAGACATCTCATTCAATCTTTCCTACCCGGAGAAGCCACGCCTGAAATGGCACACCAAATTGGTCTTGAGTTATGTAAAAAGATACTCAAAGATGAGTATGAGTTTGTGTTATCGACGCACATAGATAAAGGACATATCCATAATCATATCATCTTCAACAATGTGAATATGGTTACCGGCAAGTGCTATCAGTCCAATAAGAAAAGCTATCATAAAATTCGTTATCAGAGTGATAAGCTGTGCAAAGAAAACAACCTTTCCGTCATTGATGAACACTACGAAAGCTACAAGAAAAAATATAAGACTAACGGTAAATCTTGGTATGAAAATGAACAGGCAAAGAAAGGTACTTCTTGGAAAAGTAAACTTCAATTTGATATTGATCGCATGATAAAACAGTCTAAGAATTGGGACGAATTTCTAAAGAAAATGGCTGAGCTTGGCTATGAAATCAAGCATGGCAAGCACATCGCTTTTAAGCCGAAAGATAAGTCGAGATTTACAAGAGCTAAGACCATTGGAGAAGATTATACCGAAGAACGCTTAAAAGAACGCATAGCAGAAAGAGCAACGATTAAGACTCTTCCTGTTAAAAAACGCATCGGAAATATCATTGATATGAATACCAATGCTAAAGTCAAAGAGAGTAAAGGCTATGAATACTGGGCAACGAAACATAACCTTAATACAATGGCGGAATCCGTTATCTTTATCAGAGAACATGGCATAAAATCCGTTCAGCAGCTTGATGAATTTATCAAGAAAAGTGCTGATGAAAGACAAAATTTACAGGATAAAATCAAATCCATTGATAAGGAAATGGAACAATTATCCACTACTATGGAGCAAGTTCATATTGTCAAAAAATATCGTGCCTATTACAAGGAATATAAGGCGAATCCGTCTGATAGGGCATTTTTCGAGGAATACAAAGCTCAGATTACCCTCTATGAAAATGCTCTTTCCGAGCTTAAAAAGTCCTATTCCAAACTTCCAAATTCAAAGGATATTTTATACAGACTTGATAAATTGCAAGAAAAAAAGAATACCCTTATGCAGGAATATTCTTCCTCAAAATCGACTATGGACGAGCTTTATCAGATACGAAAGAACTATGGAATTTATATGGGCAAGGAGATGGAGAGATGATCTCTTCATCTCTTAATTGCAACCCTTCAAAATTGAGTTGCTTTTATTTCCCTTTTTTCTCGCAGCCGATTCAATCCATGTCCCCATATTTGAATAACCATTTTCTGATACATAATCATAAAATCCATCAATAATCTCATCAAACCAAACCCCGTTTATCTGTGTGTATTTACTTTGGGACTGGCTCGTGTTTTGATATTGATTCTTTATACCACCTATTGTAACTCCAATAATAGCATTGCCTCTTCTTCGGCTTGCCTCTATTTCATACTGAACAAAAGGTCTATCCAAAGTTTCGCTACCGATAAGCACAACCGTAACACTTGTACCTATAAGTTGTTCATCTATCCAGTTCTTAACTGCTCTATCGCCTGTTCGTCTAATTTTTTCAAACTCAGCTTTATCTATAAATCCTGCAGCTTCCTTTCCCTGAGTTACCCAGCTATTTCTAACGGTATTTGCTCTCCAAACATCGTTATCATAGTGAAAACTAAAAAATACTCTTCTTGCCATTTAATTGTCCTCCTTGTTCATTAAATTAACAGCTTTTATGATATTTTCTGCAGTTGAAGATATATCTCCATCAACCTTTTCATTAGCAATAATCACTGCTTCTGAATTATCATTTGAAGATAAGCTTTCAAAGATTTCTTTGGCAGCACCCTCAGTATATCCTATTGGCAAACACACCAAGCCTTTTTCTTTAGAAATTGAAAACTCCTCCAATACTCCATTTGCAATTTTGCCATTCTTGTTTCCAAAAACGAAGATGGCAATTCCGCATTTTTCAATCATCTGTTTCCTATTCTCTTTATAAAGCTTTCCAATGTCAATATGCGAGATATTGCTTTGTGGAAACGGCATAACGGTAAGATAATCTAAAATATTTTTACCGTTTATCAGGCAATATTCCGCAACACCTGATAGCAAGTATTCTCCAACACCTCTACCGTACCCATTGATGATATGATAGCCTTTTTCGGATAATCGCATTGATAGAGTATGAAGAAAGATTTTACCTTCTTCATCTGAAAAATCGCCGTAATTATCAGCACTTCCCGATATGAATATTGTCTTTCGTCTGTATCTATCCACAAGTATACTTAATATTTCAGTAATTTCATTATAGTCGTTAACCAAGCAAGTAAAAATACCATACCTATTCAAATCTTCAATTTGTAGTTCTTGCTTTGCTTTTTTATACTCTGAATTCTCTACGGTATTCTGAACTTTTTTCATAATACAATAATGCTTTCTTGTATTTTTTTCGTCAAGTAATACCCTTAACCTTCCAATTACATAGTTAAAATTTGGATCTTCAAAGCTAAATCCCAAAAATAGAAATGTTTTAGTAAGCAAGTCTCCCTCTAAAACCTCTCTAAATAATTTTCTTTTGTTATATCCAAACTCTTCATAATCACTTCTTGTGATTACTGCATCTTCAGGATTTTCTACATCACCATGCAGCTTATATACTATCGCATCAAAATTATGATTTGTACCTCTTAATTGTTCATCCTTTGTTTTTACATAAGGCTTTTTCATATTATTTTCTAAAGCTTTTTCTATTAACTTATCATAATTTGTTGTCCAAAAAGTTGAAATGGGCAGCTGCGATAATAGTTTATGATTTTCAGTAGGCTTTACTAATTGAGAAAATTGACCCTTGATTAAATCATCTATCGATGTTCTCTTTTTTGAATTAGAATAATACTGTGCCAAGTTAACCAAATCACTTTCTTTTTCAACATCTAATCCAATTTCTTCTGCAGGTTCTCTTAGAAGTTCTTTCCAACTACAAAATCCAGCAGGAATTGATAATCCTGCTCCAATAAATGCTCCTAATTCATCACTTTTAATAGCTTTTTCAATTTCTCTAATCAAATTTTTTTTTGATACTTCACCTTTAATAGTAAACACCTCCCTCCTATTTTCTCGGTCCTAAGAATTTATCACCATTTAAATGAATCATATGGTCTGGCATATCCGCAATCCATACTTCAGTTTCCCACGCTAAAGACTCTGAGAATTTTTTAAATGTTTTAAAATCCAAAAATGCTGTTACATATATTTTCCCAGCTGAAACATTTTCTGTCATTTCTTCAATTTCTTTTATTCGCTTTGGCTCCATTGCACCTACAGAAGTTACGGACTCAACAAAGTAAATCCAGTTCTTATCTTCTGAATATAATACAACATCCGGCATTTTATCATGGAGTGTTATCTCAAAGCCAAGTTCTTTTAGTTTTTCCTCATTTTTCACCAAATCCTTTTGAATTGTATCGCCAACAT
Source organism: Lachnoanaerobaculum sp. MSX33 (assembly GCF_000512995.1). Lineage (NCBI taxonomy): Bacteria > Bacillati > Bacillota > Clostridia > Lachnospirales > Lachnospiraceae > Lachnoanaerobaculum > Lachnoanaerobaculum sp. MSX33. The sequence goes on from NZ_AZXX01000025.1 coordinate 66,284, forward strand.
ACAAACATTCAGAGTTCTCAGCAAATCGTGGAGCAAATTCTTCAATAATAAATTTCTGTAATTGATTGTGCTTGCCCGGAGAAAATGTGAAATCACTTCCATTTATTTTAACAGGCATTTTTCTAACTGCCTTTTTAGAACTATATAAATCAATTAAGTTCTGATGAGATTTCAAAAAATTATTTTTCTGTTTTTCCCACAGATTTGATTGAATTGTTTTTACTAATAGCAACATTTCATCAGTTAATCGATACCTATAATTAGGACTATTCGTTGCTTTTCCATTATCTTCAATAAACGCTGCATTCCTAAAATGATGCATTGCCTGCTTACGGAATGTTTCTCTACTATTCTCTGCATATGAAACTTCATAAAACTCTCTAATAAAAGCAATAACATCATGTATTCTTATCCATTTGTTAGTTGCATTAGCCCATTTATCATCCTTTTTAATATCTGCCATTGCTAAAATAACATATCCACATAAATCTGACTGTTGTTTTAGCGGAACTTTCAATTCTCTCAAAATCCTCTTTGCTTCTTCTAACTTAGACATACATAAATCTCCTTAATATTTCATCACAATTTTCTTCAGACATATCCTTTAATTTAATCAGTTCTTTTCCCATATTCTCAATACAAGCCAGTGGTGGGACTGGCATCGAGTTAATTTCAGTAGCATTAACTTGAGTTGATCCATTTAAAATTCTGTAATAATTATCGTAAAGTGTAGAGTTCAATACAACATATAACCCATAAACCAAACAATCTGATAGTCCTTGTAAGCCTGTAATAAAATTTATCTTATTCTGTGTACTGATTGCTTTGTATTTGGGATATTTTTTTGATAAATAAACGCCGCATTGTAATCTACGCTTTTCTTCCTTAGCCGTAAATCTTTTTACAAACAAATAATTTGTGTTCTCCTGCAATAGTCCCTTTTGCTCCGTTAATATATACTCATTATCTCTTCCAACAGGAAAAATCACTTTACCATCTTTTATATGTTGTGAATAAAATAAAGGAACTGCTTTTTCATATGCATCATCTCTCAGAGCTTCTCTATTTCTAAAATCAACTGTCAATCCGGTTTTCATTTTTAAACCAAGAGTTGGTAAGGTATCTTTCCATTCATTTACCTTTTCAATCGTATCGGCTTCTCCTTTATCAGTTATCAAAAAAACATATTTATGTTCTCCAGAAATAACCATATCATAAGGAGCTTCAAAAACAGTCTTGCTATCAAAATCAAAATTAGCGTTCGTTGTTGTTATAGTAATATTCTTAGGCTTATTTGTTTCTTTCTTAGCCTTAATAATTATGGTTTCTTGCAAAACAGACTCTTTATCAAAGACTTTGTCCCTGCTTACAAATAAATGAATATGTTTCAAAGCTACTTCGCTTAAAAACTTCTCACGAAATTTTTTAAAATAAGCTCCAGAAGTCCATGATCTCGGAACAATAAACACCAATTCGCCATTATTAACTAAATTAAAACTTGCCATCTCCATAAAAAGAAAATATAAGTTCGGTGCTCCATAGCAAATGTCAGGCATAGATAAAGCTTCCTTATCTATTTTCCCAATCTTTAGATAAGGCGGATTCCCTATAATCACATCGTATTTTTTAGGTTCAGCACACGCTCCCAGCATATTGTTGTATTCAAGTGTTTGGCTTGTTATGTAATTATCTTTAATCACTTTGTATTCAATTTTTAGCGATGAATTATCACTTATCCACGATAAATTTGCATTTAAAAGCTCTAAAATGTCATCATTGGTTTCATAACAAGTTATTTTTACATTTTTAATCTTGTCAGTATCAACAATTCTTTGAATAAATGCTGCAGTAAGTATGCCTGAGCCTGCTCCCGGATCAAGTATAGAAATTTCTTTTGAAAATGGTGATAAATCAAATAAGGATGCCATAAAAAGAGCCGTTTCTTTGCTTGTGAAAAATTGTCCATTTTTCTTACGTATTTCTTTTGGCATCTGTTCAATGTATTTATTTGTCGATTCTATTACATAATCAATTATTTTCATCATCCACCAACTCCATAATTTCATTTATACCACAATTCAAACTATCGCATATTCTGATAATCGCATCAGTAGTAATATTTTCACTGTTCTTCATTTTATAAAAAGTACTTCGGCTAATTTCTGCCTTTTCCATTAGCTCGGAATTTTTCATATCTAAATCTATCATTTTTTTAAATAGCTTTTTATAACTTATTTTCGACACGATTACTCTCCCATCTGTATAACCTTATTTTTGTTATTATATCATATATATTCACTTTTTTCATCATAAACTTCCTTTTACACAAACATTTATCTTTTTTGAAGGCAAAAAAATAGCCGGTGCAGTCCTAAGACCACACCGACCATAAATTTATCTCTCAGCTACTTTTGATGCTTCTTTCTTTTCTTTCGGCTTTTCCTTATCTTCCGCCTGATATTCTTTAATCGCACCAAGTATGGATTTTTTACCGTTTTCTTTCCCTTTTTCAGAGCCAGTTAAAGCATTTAACTTAGATTTCATTCTTTCAATATCTGCTCTAATCTGTCCTGATTGTTCCCAAGAATCTGCATAAAATAAGTCTTTTTCTCTTTCTTCTATTTCACTTTTCAGTTTGGCAATCTCCTTACTCTTATCCTGTCCTTTTATCTGTTCTTTTGCCTTTAAGAGCTTTGAGGAAAGTATCCGTACATTACTATGCTCCTTACCGTTATCATCAATAGAGGTTCTAACCTGTCCGAATAATTTTACGAAATCTCCTTGCTTAAAGACCTTTGGAATCTCTCCTTTTTCTCCGTATGCGGAGCAGTTATGATAGACCTTATTTCCCTCATCATCTTTGGACACAACAGAGAAATTTGCCACCTTAAAGGCTTCTCCGTTCTTATTTTCCCTTTCGATTACATCGACATCTCCAACAATATTTCCGACAATATTTACAAGGTCATCTTTTTCCTCCTGAACATAAGGCAGGTCTTTTATCTGTCCCTGTTCCCTTAAATCTTCAATCATATAGTCAAAATCTTCATGAAGCAGATTGATGGTATCATTTGCCATATAAGCTTCATAAAGCTTATCCAAGGCACTCTCATCATTGATGCCTTTTTCCATACTGATAACCGCCTTCACAAAATCTTTGTGGTTATCCTTTGCCATATCTTCAATCCTATCCCTTATTGTTTTGTAATCCATGTTTTTATCTCCTTTCATGGTAAAAGGGAGCTGTTTGCTCCCTTATCTTGCATATTCCTGTTCTTTTGTAGTTTGTTTCTCTTCCGTTTTGCTTTCACTTTGATAAGCTCTGATCTGTCCTAAAATAGACGGTTTGTCTTCTGTTCTTTGAGAAGTTTCCTCTTTTGTATGGAGATTATCTTCCACATCATAGGTTGATTCAAAGTAATCACTGTCCCTGAAATCATTGTCATATCGGTCAGGAATTCCGTCATTATCCATATCTTTGCCAAGCGGATCATAAAAGTTTCCTTCATCATCAATATCAAGTCCCGTTGCTGCTCTTAAATCTTCGGAATCCACATAGATCAAATCTTCAAAAGAGGATAGCTCAATCTCATTTTTCATGTTCTTTAGAGCTTCATTTTCTCCTTTGTTCTCATAATCAAAGCTCTCGGTTTTGATTGGTATATCATCAATGTACTGTGTCCATGTCTTATCCTCTAAGTTCAGTTCATACTGAATCCCATATCTTTCATCAGGAGTATTGGTATAGGCAATCCCGATATGCTTTAAATCAGGGTATAACTTATCAAACTCATCATAACTGTGGTTTTCTTCATACTCTCTGTTACAGAAGTCAATAATCGCTCGTTTTACATCTTCCAAAAGGGGATTGTCATTTCTCTTTTCTTCTACCTCTCCCATATCGAGCAGCTTATTCAGTTCGGCAAGCCTTAATACTTTAGTTTTCAGTTCATCTGCCTTTTCAAACGGCTTTTTAAGTTCTTCTTTGGCATTTTCAAGCTGTTCTTTGGTGCTTATGAGCTTTTCTTCAAGTCTATTTAATTTCTCAGGCATTTTCTCAATGGCATTATCCAATCTTATGATATTACCGTCTGCACTTGTGCCAAGCTCTCCTGAATGCTTTGCAGCACCGTTTAAGCTGAAGTTATGCTCATTGGTAAAGAAGTTGTAACTGACCTCTAAATCCATATTTCTATACTTGCCTATCATCTTACTTTCATTGATTTTTATAGTCTTGATAGCTTCAAGTAGCTTCTCACCTGCAACCTTTTTATCAAATATTTTCTCGCCTTTTATGGTTATGGAAGTAAATTTATTTTCGCCTTCTCCTTGCGGCTCTACATCAGCTATATCTTTCCTTACAGCTTCAATCAGCTTTTCCGTTCTTGTGATTTCTTCCAGATAATTTTTAGCAACCTTATCCTCTAATCTATAACGGTTGGACTTATAGTTTGCTTCCAGCATTTTAAGTTTTGTAACCTCATTGTCCAAATCCATCTTTTCTTTAATCTTCGGATCACCTGTTGCAAGAGCTTTAATCTCCGCATAATTTAGGCTGCTTTCGTCCACATCTTCCGCAACTCTAACAGGTGTTTTACTTGTCATAATCTGAGAAATGAATTTCTGCTTATTTTCTATGGTCTGCCAAAGGTACGCATCAAAGGTATTCTCCGTTACATAACGATAGATATTAACCTCTTTATTTTCATTTCCCTGTCTTACAATTCTTCCTGCTCTCTGCTCTAAATCCGCAGGACGCCAAGGCACATCCAAATCATGAAGTGCAATCAGCTTGTTCTGCACATTTGTACCGGCTCCCATTTTCTGAGTAGAGCCGAGTAATATTCTTACATCTCCCTTACGCACCTTTGCAAAGAGTTCATCTTTTTGTTTATCTGAATTAGCTTCATGGATAAAGGCGATTTCTTCTTTCGGTATTCCCATTGCAGCGAGTTTTTCTCTGATGTCATCGTAAATATTAAATTCTCCATCGCCTTTCGGTGTGGACATATCGGAAAATAGAAGCTGTGTGGATTTATTTTCTTTGGTCTTATCCCAAATACTAAAGACATTTTTCACACATACGTTGACTTTGCTGTCAGGATTATCAGGAAGTAGGGGATTGATCAGTCTTTGGTCAAGGGCAAGTTTCTTACCATCATTAGTAATATTTAACATATTATCCTCATCAGGTTCTACCACTCTATTTCTAACCTTATCCGCTCTTTCAGATAATCCCTTTAGGATTTCTTTTTGTTCCTCGCTCGGCAAGGTTTTAATTACTTCATAGTGTGCTTCAGGTGTTGGAAGATTTAGCATATCTGCGGTCTGAATGTCAGCGACTTCCTTAAACATGGACATCAATTCAGGTAGGTTATAAAACTTTGAAAATCTTGTTTTCACCCTGTATCCTGTTCCTTCAGGAGCAAGTTCAAAGGCGGACTGAGTTTCCCCGAAGGTACTTGCCCAAGCATCAAAATGCTCCAAGTGATTCTTCTTTAGGTTTTCATACTGAAGATAACGCTGCATGGTGTAAAGCTCCGTCATAGAATTACTTACTGGTGTTCCTGTGGCAAAGACTATCCCTTTCCCGTTTGTCATCTCGTCCATATATCTACATTTCATAAACATATCGGATGACTTAAAGGCTTCACTTTGCCCAATCCCTGCAACATTACGCATTTTTGTATGAAGATACAAATTCTTAAATCCATGTGCTTCGTCCACAAAAAGCTTATCTACACCCAGTTCCTCGAAAGTAATGACATCGTCTTTCTTAAAATCATCGTTTAGTTTCTCAAGCCTTGCTTCCAGTTTTTTCTTGGTCTTTTCAAGTTGCTTAACCGTAAAATTTTGGTTTCTGTCATGCTTATATTCCTCAATATAATTTATGATTTCATCAATCTGATCCTGAATATGTTTCTCCTGATACTCTTTGCTCATTGGGATTTTTTCAAACTGCGTATGCCCGATCACAACCGCATCATATTCGCCGGTAGCAATCTTTCCGATAAACCTCTTTCTGTTTCTTGGCTCAAAGTCTTTCTTATCAGCCACCATAATATTTGCACTTGGATATAGCTGCATAAACTCTCTGCCTATTTGACCTGTTAAGTGATTCGGCACAACAAATAAAGACTTACTGCACATTCCAAGCCTTTTTGATTCCATTGCGGAAGCTACCATTTCAAAAGTCTTGCCACTACCTACCACATGGGCAAGTAAGGTATTTCCACCATACAAACTTCTTGCAATGGCATTTCTTTGATGAGGTCTAAGCTCTATTTCCGTATTCATTCCCTCAAAAGAGAGGTTGCTTCCGTCATACTCTCGATTTCGTATTGAATTAAAACGCTCATTATACAGTTTTACAAGCCTGTTTCTTCTTTCCTGATCGCTAAATATCCAGTTCTTAAATTCTTCTTTTAGAAGCTCCTGCTTTTGTCCCGCAAGGAGAGTTTCCTTTTTATTTAGTACAGAACTTTTTGAGCCGTCCGGATTTTCAATCTGGTCAAAGACCTTTGTTTCTTTAAGGTTTAAGGCATCTTCAATCAGCTTATATCCGTTTACCCTTGATGTTCCGTAGGTCATTTCTGCAAGATCGTTACCCTTATCTCTGCTCTTTCCTTCAATATTCCATTCACTTGTAAGATTTGAAAATTTAACCTTAATATCCCATTTGGCATAACCCGGAGTTTTAAGTGTTTCAAAGATAAACTTTTCTATATCTTTTATCGGTATCCAAGTTGCACCAATACGAACGCTTATTTCACTTGCTTCAAGTTCTTTTGGTAAAACTTTTGTAAGCTCAGCTTTTTGATACTCCAAACGATTCATCTCATAACTTATCAGTTCTTTTTCTTTTCCATCTTCCGCATACCCAAGATGAGGTAATTCTCTTTCCGTCTGTCTTAACTTTGAAAGGTAACTGTCAACAATGGCAATCTTATCCCTGATATTTCCTGAAAGATATTCGTCTTTTGTAACATAGCCATATTTATAGGAATTGCTGCCGTTTGCACAGGCGAAAGGTAAATCTCCATCTTCCAAGTTAAAAGACAGCGGTCTGTAAAAGTTCTGTTCTTCCCTGATACTTAGATAAATCTCTCCTCTAAGCTCCTCAATCAAAGTAGGTCGCTCTTTTCCTGTCAGGCTTTCCATATAGTCAAAGTCCACATAACCCTTTTCGGACATAGATAACACAAGAGCTTCTAAAGAAGTATCTACATAGTCGATTGTTTTTGCCTTTGTGATAGTTCTTTTTGAAAAAATATCACCTTTTTCCTTAAAGTTTTCTTCTTCATCAAGGATTTCAATGGAGGAAACAAGAGGAAAGTTACTATCTTCTTTTAAGGCTCTGGTATTGGAAAGGTTATTTACAAAGCCATGTTTCTTTGAAAAACCATCATAGACTTCATTCAGCTTTTCCTGAGCTTTCCTTACCTCATCATCAGAAAAATCTTCTTTTTGCTTATAGATAACATCTTTAAGAGCAGTATTCAGCTCAAGGTAATCCTTAATCTTTTCCTTGTTTTTATCCGTTATTTCTTTCTTTACGAAAAGTGAGTTTTCTCTGTAATACACTTCATCCTCAATAATGGTATAGGAAAAGTTCTTGACATCATCTGTTGCAGGTATTGTGCTGATTTCATCATCAAGTAGCTCTATTTCTTCATACTTTACGTTCTTTGATATTTCTGTACCTGCTTTTGTAAGAAGTTCCTTTAGGTCTGTATTTTCTTTTGGCAAACAAGCAAGGGTATTTCCAAATCTTCCTGATACTTCACGCATTGTGCCGAGTACCTGTTCAGGATGATCTACAAAATATTTGTTATATACAAGTTCCTTTTCATCTTCAGATAGATGTATCCAGTCCTCATCCCTTTCTCTGATACTGTCCCTTTTCTTTAGGAATATAATATCTGAGGTTACTTCTGTTCCGGCTACGCCCTTAAAGGTATCGTTTGGAAGTCTGATGGCTCCTAAAAACTCCGCTCTTGCTGCAAGGTAGCGTCTGACGCTTTCATCCTTTTTATCCATTGTTCCTGAAGATGTAATAAAGGCGATAATACCGCCATTTCTAACTTTATCAATGGATTTCGCAAAGAAATAATCGTGGATAAGGAAATTATTTTTGTTATACTCCCTGTCATTTACCTTATATTCTCCAAAAGGTACATTCCCGATAACCACATCAAAGAAGTTATTGGAAAAGCTCGTTTCTTCAAATCCTTTAATCTGTATATCACTTTCAGGATATAAAAGTTTTCCAATTCGACCGCTTACGGAGTCAAGCTCCACACCATAAAACTTGGACTTTTTCATTTCATCAGGAAGATTGCCGATAAAGTTTCCGATGCCCATTGACGGCTCTAAGATATTACCACTCTTAAAGCCCATTCCTGACAGGGTAGAGTAGATACTGTCAATTACTGTTTTCGGTGTGTAAAAGCTCGTTAAGGTAGATTCTTTTGCAGAGTCATATTCATCCTGCGATAAGTTCTCCTTTAGAAAAGCTCTTGCTTCTTTCCACTGACCTTCCTTGCTCTCGTCAAAGACTTCGGATAGTCCGCCCCAACCGACATATTTTGCCAAGACTTCCTGAGCGGTGCTGTCAGGCTCTCGTTCTCCTCTTTCCACTCGGTTAAGCATGGAAATTGCTTCCAAGTTATTATTTAACCTTTCACTTGGCGTTAATTTTTCAGGGAGGATTTCTTCGGTAATCTTAAAGTTATGAGCTTCTATTTTAGCTTTTTCTGCCTTTTCATCAATGTCTTGAATCGTATCTTTAGCTTTCTTGTATGTCAGATTTTCAAATATTCGATCAAGATCTCTTTCTAAACGATAGGGAATGACATCTGAGCCTGTTATCATACCGCCGAGATATTCGATATTGTCCATAACCGTTACGGTCTTTAGGTTGTTTCCCATATTGTCAAAGCGGGTAATGGTACAGTCCTTATCCTTGTATTTCACTTCATCTCCAACTAAAAAGCTCGGTCTTTCAAGGCTTATCTTTCTTAATAGCTCCTCATTATTCATATACGGTACGATTGCAATTTGCCTATTTCCATCTCTTGCCGGATAAAGCCATACCTCCGGCTTTCCGTTTACTTTATTTTTTTCAATATCCCTTGCGATATATGCTTCATGGTCAAAATAGACTGTATCACCTTGTTTCACTGCAAATTGTTCTGTAAGACTTTCTTCTTTTTCATTCAGTTCTACTTCTTCTTTTTGCTGAATGTAGTCAAATAGGGTAGGTTGAACAGGACTTTTCTCAAGTGTTTCTTCCATTTCTTCAAAGTTTTCATAATTTTTATACTCGGCTGTATCTATTCTTAAATGTTCTTTTAGTTCATACGCTGTATAGCCGTAGCTGTCTATCAGTTCATCAACCTTTTTGCTATCTTCATAGCTTTCTCCATAAAACAGCTTGTACTTTACACCGCCAAGAGCCACGCTATTTTTCGCTTCGGATAAATTGATATGGGCTACATCAGACTTATCTGCCAAAATAAACTCTGTACCGACCTTAATGGCAATTTTTTCATCAGGGGAAGTCCCTTTGTTGTCTGTATCCTCTGTACTAACACCTGACAATTTGTTCCTATCGTTGATAATACTCTCTGCTTCTTCTAATGAAATTCCCATTTCATCGCTAAGATAAAAGATGTCCTGTTCCTTTTGCTTATCTTTTGAGGAAAGCTGTCCGTTAAATACTCGGTCTATTTCTTCCTCGCTCATCTGTTTTACAAGCTCTGTGTCTTTAATCTCTCGAAAAGTCTTTGGAAAATCTTCTAAAATGAGCCTCTGAGCGTTTAATTCCTTTAGCTCCTCAAGATTGAAATATCCCCATTCAGGTTCAATCCCTAAAACAAGACCAAAAGCATCACCGCTTTCTCTGTCGTACTCCGTCATATACCAAGTCCAGTTAGAACGGAAAGGAATGATATATGCAGCATGAACTTCCTTATCCGCTAACTCAACATCTTCCTGTGCATAAAGCTCCGGTACTCTTTCAAGCATTTCCTTTGTCATCAGATTTTCAGGTTCATCTTTAGAATAATATTGTGATTTTTGTGGCTCTTTTTCTTCTTCTCTTTCTTCCTTACTTTCTATTTTCTTTTCTTCATAAAGATTTTTAGAAAGCAGTTCATCAATATGCTTTGCTACGCTTGACCAAGTAAGAAACACGTCATTACAATCATTCTTTTCCAGTTTTATTCCTGTGGCATCGTGCCATTCTCCACTGCCTGTCAAACCTGATACCGCATGGCTTCTTCCTCCTGTTCCGTATTCATCTTTTAAGAAGTCGGCTTTTTCCTGTAAAGTGTGGTTTTCTTTGAAAAACTTTGTAATTCGCTCTTTTCCTCTATCGATTCCGCTTCCCCTTGAAAGAGTAGCAAGGACTTCATCTTCTGTAATAAATGCTTTTACTTTTGGAAGTTCGGTTAGATTGGTACTGTATTCTTTTCTTGGCAATTCAAGTTCTTGCAATCTTTTATAAAGGCTGTCCACCTTATGATAGTGAAACCTTAGTACATCTCTATCTTCTCTATATGCTTCTAAAAATCGTCCATACTCTTTGATGACATCCCCAAGGTGTTTAGGATTTTTCAGTGCCTCGGATAATCGTTTTGTTTCATCCGGAAAGCCACCTCCCTTTTCGAGAAATTCAAAATATCCTTGCTCTTTTCCTTCTTCGCTTAAATCATGTGTTAGATACCATAGGGATTCTAAAATTCTGTCCCTTTCATAATCCAAGGCTTCTGAAATCTCCACATTGGTAGCAAACTCTCCGTTTTCCAAAAGTTCAGCAATTCTGTTGGCAGCATCACTCCAGCTTAAAACTTGTGTGTCATCTTCTCTTGCCGATGTTCCGGAAGCAAAATGAATCCCCTTATCCGAATACCAAGCCGATATTTCATTTCCGTCAATGATATAGCCGTTTCCCCCTTGAAAAGTGTTTTTAAGGTATTCTCCTAATTCTTCATTGCTTTTTCCTTTGGAAAACTCGGCAATAACAGGAAGTCTGCCCCCATCGTGATTTCCTCCGTTAATAAGGACAGTGTCTATATCTTTCTGAGCAAGAGGGATGCTAAGCCTTATCTGTCCGTAAGAGTTTTCAGGCAAAGAAAAAGAAGCCTTGTCAGCTTCTCTTATCTCTACTTTAGTATTTTCTTTTAGATTTCCACTACTTCCTTGATGGTCATTTCCTTCAAGGCTGAAATCATCGCCCCATACTGTGGATCGCTCTCGCTCTTGATCTTCCAAGCTGCCATCAGTTTCGGTTTCTCTGTCCTCATAAATGCTATCGCCTGTTTTTGAATATCCATCAAGTGTTCTGTCAGCTTCTTCTCCTTGTATAAATCTACTAACATCTCGAAATGGCTCTGCTCCTCGCTCTGTGAAAGATAATCCAGCCTCATCACTGCGTAAGTCGGATTCGGATATTCTCCCATAAAGTCCGTCTGTTCCTCCAAGCTGTTTAGCGTATTCTCCCTGATTTTCTCTATTATCTCGTCCGTACTCTCCATTTCTGAAAACTCGCTCGGTTTCACTAATTCTTTCCTTATCATCTCGTCGAAGTACATGGTTTTCTCCTTCCTCAATTTCTTCTTTAATCTTATTATATCCTGCTTCTTTGTTTCTTAAAACTTCTTTTTGAATTTTAAGCTCTTTGCTCTTTTGAATGGTTGTATCTATGATATTTCCGCTAATATCCGATACGGTTTCACCAAGACTCATAAGGGATATGCTGTCCAGTCTTTTGAAATTTTCTCTTAACAGCTCCTTATCCATCGGATAATCCACCTTAAACCTTGAAGCTACCGCATAGCTGATGGAATCCCTTACAAATTTGACAAAAGATATTCTGTCCTCATCAGCTATTCTAAGCTCATTCATCAGGCTGTCTATCTTTTCATCGCCATAAATTCTGCTTAAGGAAAAGATATTTTCAAGATTACTTTCGCTTTCTTCATAGCCTTCACTTGCTATCATTTCCTTTAAGACCTCTTGATGAGCTTCTTTATCAAATCGCCAAAGATTGACCTCATTGACATTTCTGTTTCTTGAAACGGTCTGGCTTACATCAAAGATATAGTCAACCTTTTTATATGTTCCGTAGTCCTCTAAAATCGGAATCCCTTTCTGTCCTCGCATAACTGTTCGATGAAAGCGTTCACGCCAATAGTCGAACTTGGCACAAGCTGTTGCTTCAGGATTTTTATCATAGATACTTAATTGACTTCTAAAGTCATATCTTTGATTGTTCCCGACAACCTTTAGGAGCTTTAAATATTCCGCTTCGCTATGCAGAATATCTTGTTTTACAAGCTCCAAAATGTTATGAAAATCATTGATTCGCATTTTTACCTCCTTCTTTAGTCACGCAAAAAAGACGATGTTCCCCATCGCCTCATGCATTATATACCAAAATTTTGTATCATATTAAATCAAATAAGTTTTTTTCATTGTTTAAAACAATTAATTGAAATTCTGGACATGCTTCAAGAACTGTTTGATAAATTTTATCATTAGATATAAACTTATCGTCCTTATTCAAATAAAGCAAGTGAAGTAAATCACTCGCATTATTACTATTTTGCGTATTGCCATTGATGAAATAAACTTTCGCAAACACCACCGCTTGACCTACTATAAATAATTTAAAATTATATTTACAAAATAGACTCTCTGCCTCTTGGTAAATTTTCTCCACTTCGCTCAGTCCAATAAAAGCTTCTGCATGTGATATTCTATCTTTATCAACACGATTATTATAAAATTTATTCCAAAAGTGTTTGGCAAGTGCAGAAATTCCATCTTTTTTATATATACTCTTTATATATACCTTATCTTCATCTTCAAAAAGAGGGTTCAAATTTTTAGTTATAGTTAAAATATTATTATCCCAATTTTTTAACCATGTTAAAGCATGCATAGGTTTCATGTTTTTTGTGTTTTCATAACCCATTAACAAATGAATATCATTCAAACAAGAAAAGCTATCCACTTTTAATACAGCTTCGTATATATCCATAATCATCTTATCTGCGAATTTATTATATTCATTTATTCCCAACAAATCCATAAATAATTTATCAATCATGGGGCTCCTTATTTCTATTTTTTGTTCCTTAATACGCTTCAAACAAGCTTTTCGTATTTTAAAATCTTCTTCAGTAATTCCAGATAGCAGTTCGAAAATAGAAAAAATAGAAGTGTATACTGGTTCTTTACATGTATAATTTGTTAATTTCCTAAGTGCATTTGTTTCCAAATAAATAGACATATTTTATCTCCCAATCACAAAATTTAAGTTTATCATTGGTATATTATATCATTTTGGATAACATAATTCTATTATCACCTTAGTTATAAAAATTAAAATTAAATCCTATGTTATCTATCAAAATATCTCCTTTTACCACACTTGAAGCACTTATACAAATCATGTCCAAATAAAATAAGGGAACAAAATTTTTCTTATTCCCTTATTATTTGCTACACTTTACTATTACATTTTTTATTTCCGCCTCTATACCCTCTAAAAATTCTTTTTTGGAAGATTTGCCCTGTGCTATTTCAGACAATTCCATTTCCCACTGTGCCGTCATTTCTACTGATTTGAAGTTATCTGCAACAATCTCAATCAGGCTTTTTCCTTTCGGTGTTGCAATCAGATTCTTCTTATCTCGTTCAATAAATTCTTTGTAAATCAAATTTTCTATAATTCCCGCCCTTGTTGCCGGTGTTCCAAGTCCTTCTCTTTCCACTTCAACACCTTTTTCCAATGCATCATTACCTGCAAGCTCCATAGCCTTTAAGAGTGTATCCTCTGTAAAGTGTTTCGGAGGCTGAGTGTATTTTTCTTTAATCTCTTTATTTTCAATGGTAATAACATCTCCAATGCTTACATCAGGAAGCTCCAAGTCCTCATTCTTCTTGGACTTGTATTCTTTCAAATACTTTGTAAAGCCCTCCTCTTTAATTACCTTGCCGGTACTTGTAAATTCAAAACCGTCAAATTCAGCTACAATTTTAGTAGTATTTTGGGTGAGTGGATAGCCTACACTTGCGTGAAACTTATTAAAAATAAGTCGATATACTTTTGCTTCACTTTCAGGAAGTTTTGATATATCTTCACTGAGCGATGATACGGTCGGGATAATCGCATGATGATCCGTAACTTTTTTAGAGTTGAATACTATCTTAATAAGACCTGTATCAAAGTCATTTTTTCCTAAGATATTGTTAACTGTGCTTGTAATCATATCTTCGGTTAAACATCTGCTGTCCGTTCTTGGATAGGTAATCAGCTTTTTTTCATACAGGCTTTGTGCATAATCAAGGGTTTGTTTTGCACTGTATCCGAAATACTTGTTGCACTCTCTTTGAAGTGTTGTTAAGTCAAATGGCAAGTCAGGCTTAATAACTTTTTCTTTCTGAATCACATCCGTAATTTCTATTCTGTTTTCGAGTAAATTTTTAAGCTGTTCTGCCACTTCCAAGCTGTCAATTCGTTCTGTCGAAAGAGTAAAACCGTCAAGTTCAAGTTCTACCGTATAGTATTTTTCTTTCTTAAAGTTTGCTATCTCGTCATCTCTTTTAACAATCATGGAAAGGGTAGGTGTCTGAACTCTCCCAACACTGTAATTTTGCTTATACAGGCAAGAGTATAGCCTGCTGATATTCATTCCGACAAGCCAGTCTGCTATCATCCTTGCCTGTGCCGATTCAAAGAGATTGTCATAGTATTTTCCGTCTTTTATATTATCAAAGCCGTCTTTAATTGCAGAATCTTCCATTGATGAAATCCAAAGGCGTTTCATCTTCTTTTTGCATTTAGCTTCGTTATATACAAGTCTAAAGATAGCTTCTCCCTCCCGCCCTGCATCACAGGCATTGATAACAGTATCAACCTCCTTATCATTCATCAGCTTTTTCAGAATGGTAAACTGCTTTTTCGTTGCCTTTACCACATCATACTGATACTCACTTGGAATAATCGGCAAGTCATCAATATTCCACTTGGCATACTTTTCATCGTAAGCATCGGGATTTGCCATTTGAATTAAATGCCCGACACACCAGCTTACCTTGTATCCGTTACCCTCATAGTATCCGTCTTTTTTATTCTTTGCTCCAATCACTTTGGCTATGGATAGGGCAACACTCGGTTTTTCTGCTATCACTAACTTCATTTTTCGCTTTTCCTCCTTTTTCCATAAAGTAGGGCGAAAGATTTTCTCTCGCCCTGTGTTATGTTCTGAATATTATATGTTTTTCGTGAAGAATTATTCTTCTAATTCATCTTTACTGTCATCTGTTTCTGTTTCATTTTCCATTTCTTCGCTGCCTTCCGCTTCCGAGAAGAAATCATCTTCTTCCTCCTCAAAGGCTTCCAGTTCCTTATCTTCTTTCTTCTTTGCTACCTTAAAATAATAGCCTGCTCCTAATGCCCCGAAAGTTACAAGAGCAAGCAGGATATATGTTCCGGTGCTACTTTTTTCTTCCTTTTTTTCAGGCTTTACTTCTTCTTTCGGTTCGTCCTTTATGGGTTCTTCCTTAACTACTTCTTTCGGTTTTTCCTTGATTTCTACCATATTGAGTAGGTCATCTTCTGAAACTTCCGTAAGGAGCATTACATTTTCTCCCTGTTCATCATGATTAATGATGAGGTGAAAAGTCTTTCCGTTCTTGGTCTGAAAAGTAATAAACTGTCTGGCATCCGCAGAATATTTATCCGTTTCTTTGTTATCGCTACTATCTCCATGATGAATGGGATACTCCTGATTGGCATTATTTACATTCTCCGTAACACTTGCCCTTGATTTGGTAGGCTCGGTCGGAATCCCTTTATTGGTATTTTGTGTCCCTCCATTTGAAGCTGTTTGGTTTTGCTTTAAATTCTCCGGCTCTTTTGCAGTCAATTTATTGGGATAACGCACTTCTTTTTCTTCTTCCTTTTTAATAACTGTAATTTCCGGCTTTTTCGGTTCTTCTTTTACTGTTTCCTGTGCCGCTTCTTTTTCATCAACCTGTGCATAGGCTACCGATGGGTAAGCTACTATCATGACCATAACTGCAAGAAGCAAAGCTGTCATTAACCTTGCAAATACCTTATTTTTCATAACTGTTCTCATCTGTTTTCTCCTTTTTCATTTCCGTTTGTTCTCTTTTTACCTTTGCCATTAAATCTGTAATCGTGATATTGTTTTTTCTGCAAATGGCAATAATCTCCTCATTTTCAAGTTCTTCTTCACGAATCAACAAAGGCTCCAATTCTTCATCGATCAGAGCCTTCTTATCCCTTAACTTTTGAATTTTGTTTTTCACTGCTGTAAGTTCTTTTTTCACATTTTACCGTCCTTTCTTTATTTAACTCTGCCGAAGCCGTAGAAATGCTCCCTCCAGTAAGGTGTATTGATACTGACAAAGCGAATTGGATCACCGGCGTGTATCATCATTCCGTTCCCTGCGTAAATGCCTACGTGAGATATTGGACTTCCACTGTTATAGGTGTTTTTGAAAAAGATTATATCTCCCGCCTTTGCTTCCGATGGAGATACAGGATTGCAGTAAGTTTTGTAAATTCCCCAAGCGGTCGTTCGTGGCATATTTTTTACTCCCGAATGGGTAAAGCTCCAACACACAAAGGACGAACAGTCGAAGTTATTCGGCCCGTTCGCCCCAAATACATATCTCTTTCCGATATGCTTTTCCGCTTCGTTAAACAATGCCTTCACCGTTACATCATCAAAAGCAATTCCCGGATTTGAAAAGTCGGGATTCTCTACAATCTCCGATAAATTTCCGTTTCCGCTTCCAAAGACAGTTTCCATATTTCCTTTAGAGGCAAGCAGTGCTTCATAGTGAAGAACATTATCAGGATACTCTGCAAAGATTTCTCTTACAACACTGTCCATTTCTCTTTTCTTCAGCGTTACTACGAGCTTCTTATACTCATAGGCTTCTTCA
The DNA here is from genome assembly GCF_000512995.1 of Lachnoanaerobaculum sp. MSX33. Lineage (NCBI taxonomy): Bacteria > Bacillati > Bacillota > Clostridia > Lachnospirales > Lachnospiraceae > Lachnoanaerobaculum > Lachnoanaerobaculum sp. MSX33. The sequence continues at coordinate 83,273 of NZ_AZXX01000025.1, forward strand.
TGGCTTTCGGTATGCTCATTGCCATCTTCATCGGTATATGTTTCCGTAACTGTCCTGTATCTGATTTCAATTTCTTCCCGATAAGATAAATCATACATCTTTGTAAAAAGGTCATTGATAATGCTTTGAACTTCCTTTGAATCCTTAATTTCTCCACATCTTGAAGTGATATAGGATAAAAGTTCATGGGTGTTATGTCCGATTTCCCACTCTTTATTTACAATATACTCATCATAGCCGGGATAATTTCCCTCTACGGAATCTATCTCGTCCTGTAGTCCTTCCTCCAATCCCGAAAACTGCTGATTGATTTCATTTAGCACAGTTTGGTTGGAAAGATAGGTTGTGGTTAATACTCCGCTTGTAGAGTTCATCATTCCAGTCATAGATGTGCCTGCAAAGTTGGTAAAGAAAGTCAGTAAAATAATAAGACCTATGACAATCATCATAAGTCCCTTTGCTTTTCGTACAATCATTTCCTTTGAACTCTTTAAGGTGTTAATAACTCCTTCCTTAATCCTGTCCCTAAGCCTTGATTTATTCTGCTTTCTTATAGTATCTTTCATTTGCTTACGCTTTTGAAATCTCTTAAAGGTATCAGCTTTCTTGTACTCATCCGTTTTCTTTAATTCCTCTTTGGCTTCCCGAAACTCCAGCTTTGATTTACGCTTTCGTATCTTGTAATCTTTTTTGCTGAGATCATAGCTTTTCTTAGTCTTTTTCTTATTGGCATAATTTTTTATCCCATGAAGTAATTTTGAGTTTACATCTGCAATCTTTTCTCCTGTTTCCACACCCTGATTTTCATCACTGCCATGGGAAAGATAATCCCTTACCGTTTCACTTCCTTTTGCAAGTCCTGATAGAGCAGACACCTTTGCGACCTTATTTTTCAGTGCTTTTTTTTGCTCTTTGGAAAGCCTGTTCTTTTTTTCTTTGTCATAGACAGTTTCTTTACCGGTATTTTTGCTTTCAGCCTTGTCTTTAGCATTTTCTTCTTTTAAAGTGCTTTCCTTACTTCTTGTATAGAGCTTATCTGAATAGTTTTTCTTCTTATACTTTTCCTTTTGAGCCTTATGTTTTTTGGAGGAATTTCCTATCATATCTTCCTTTGTATGAAGATTATCTTCCACATCATAAGTAGACTCAAAATAATCGCTGTCCCTAAAGTCATTGTCATACCTGTCGATGATACCGTCATTATCAAGGTCTTTGCCTAAATGATCATAGACTTGTCCGTCTTTCACATCGGTATAGTAGCCTGATTTTATATCAGCATTTTCTTTGTCGCCACTTCCTTTACTGTCATTCATCTTAACAGATTTTCTATACCTTGCATTTTTCTTGGAACTTCCCTGAGTAAGCTCATTCTTAGAAATTCTCTTGCTTATCTTTTCATGTATCTTATCCTGAAATCTGTCTTTGTCATGAATAATCTTCCCTCTATAATCATCCCCATGCTTTAGCTTACTACTTTCGTCAATATCAAAACTATCTTTCCCTAAAAGTTTTGCTTCTTCCTTTATTTTTTGTCTTTCGGTAAAATCTTTTTTCAGTTTTTTATTCATAAGCCTACCTCACTTCTTCGGGTTTCGTTGTCATCTTCTTATATAAAATGGTGCCTTTTGGGAACTTGTCGATAAATGGAACTATGGTATTTCCAAAGAATAGCAGTCCCTCACCCTCATTGGAGTTGGTAACATATTTAAGCTGAGGTTTTGAGATTTTAAGCTTTCTTGCAAGTATTTCTCTATCGCCTGACGCTTGATTAAGCATTAGCACAAAGTCTGTATTATCAAAGATGTTTTCTATTTCCTTACTCATGAGTAGGTCTTTGACATTTTGCGTGATACCTGTCGGGATACCTCCCCATTTTCTGAAACGCTTCCATATCTCTACTGAGTAGGAGGCGGTCTGCTCATCTTTTAACAGTAGATGGAACTCGTCTATATAGTATCTTGTCGCCTTATTCCCTCTGTTTAAAGATACCTTATTCCACACCTGATCCTGTATCACAAGCATGCCTATTTTCTTTAACTGACTTCCAAGCTCTTTAATGTCAAAACAAAGCAGTTTCTTATTCAAATCCACATTTGACCGATGGTTAAATACATTAAGAGAGCCTGTTACATAAATCTCCATCTCTGTTGCAAGTTTCTTACCGACCTTTTCTTCCTGATTTTTAAGCATATCGTATAAATCCTGAAGTATCGGCATATTTTCTTTTATCGGATTGTCAAAATACTTCTCATAAATCTTAGGCAAACACCTGTCTATTACCGACTTTTCTTCCGCTGTAAGTCCGCTACCGCCAACTACAAGTTCAAGCATACTCATTATGAAGTTTGCCTTGTCTTTAAGCGGTGCGTCCCCATCTCCGTAGTTCATATTTATATCAAGGGGATTGAGGTAGTCCTTTGACTTACTGCTTACTTTAATGACTTCTCCGTCAAACTGTCTTACAAGGTTTCCGTACTCTCCTTCGGGATCGCAGATAATGACATCATCATCCGTTACAATAATAGCATTTGCCATTTCTCTTTTTGCTGAGAATGACTTACCGCTACCCGGTGTACCAAGTATCAAACCGTTCGGATTTTTGAGCCTTTTCCTGTCTGCCATAATCAGGTTATGACTGAGGGCATTTAATCCGTAATACAAACTGTTGCTTGAGTTGATGAAAAGTTCTTCCGTTGTAAAGGGCATAAAGACTGCCGTAGATGAGGAAGTAAGTCCTCTGTTAATCTCAAGCTTATTTACTCCAAGAGGAAGTACACTTACAAGTCCCTGTTCCTGTGTGTGGTCAAGCCTTTTTATCTTACAGTTATGCTTATTGGCAATGGAGCTTATCTGTGCAATAGAGTTTTCAAGTTTTTGTATTGTCCTTGCAAAATTCATAAAGACAATGGTTACAACAAACATTCTCTCATCTCTTGTCTGCAAGTCTTTTAACAGGCTTTTTACATCTTCCCCATAGGTGATTAAGTCTGACGGTAAGATGTCCATATCATAACCCGATCTTACCGCCTTTTTATTTTCTTCAATCCTCATCTTATCAATGTCCGTATTCTTCCTTTTTACCATCTTAATGGCTTCGCTCTGTTCTATCGCTCTGATGTGAAATGAGATATTGATGTTGTCATCAATGTCTAAAAACTCTGAAAGCATACGGTCTGAAAGCTCACTTGCAAGGATTTGGAAATGACTTGTCGCTCCAATGAATTTACCGAACTTAAAGTATCTGCTTGGTGTAAAGTTAAACTCATCAGGTGTAATATATGTCTTTGTACTTTCTTTTCTTTGCAAGTCCTTATATGAAAAGTAAAATGTCTTACTTGGATTTAATATATCATGAAGAATCTTTAACCTTTCTTCGCCGGTAAGGCTTTCCGCCCTTACTCCCATATTTTTAAGATTGGATAAGATGTCTATCTCCAGTCTTTCAAGTTTTGAGATTGCCTGTTCCATATTGTCTGCATCTACTGTAAATGTTACATACTTTGATTTTTTCAGTCCGTTATTTCCCTTTACTATCTGGCTTTTTAGCATTTCTCTAAACTCTAATCGTATCTCGTCAAAGCCGTCCTTTTTATCCGGTATTTGTATTGCCGATTGCATTTCTTCATTCCTTCCAAGCTGATTGATATATGAAAGCTCTATACTTACACTCGGATCAAAGGAGTTTAGAAAGTTTGCAAACTGATTAAAAATCAAGTCCCTATCTTCATCTAAGGCAAGCTGATAGTTAATGTCCTCAAAGACGATACTTTTATTAAAGTGCCTTTCATCTGTTTGGCATATACCGCTTTTTAACATTCTAAGATATGGGATAGTATCTTCTACCGTATATCGTTTTGACTCTTTCTTTAAGATTAAATCAAAGACTGATGTTTTCCTATTTCCATTATTTGTCTTGTCTTTTTTCATCTTTACTTTATCTTGCTTTAGTTCCTGTTTCCCCCTTTTTAGTGCCTTTTTGTTTCTTTCTAACTTTATCTGCTGAATTTTTCTTTTGCTGTTCAAGGTAAACCTCCTTTCTCACACGCTTCATAGGCTGATAAAACTTGTGTAAATATATATGCTTAAAATACTTTTCAAAGGGCAGTCCGTCTTTTTCAAAAAGAGTTGCGAAAAATATAGGAAGTGTTGATACGATAAGAAGTATGACCGCTATATCATTTGGTACAAATTTCCTTGTAAAGATATATACGGGGATTCCTATCAGTCCTGCAACGCTGAATCCTATGAGCTGTCTTTTGGTAAGATTAAAAGCAACTTTTGTTTTAACTTTATTTAAATCTTTTGGAATGGGTACATACGCCATAAGCTACCTCCCATCTTCCTTTATTCTCAAAAGTTCCTCTATATGTCCATATACGCTTGAAACTTCGTCCCTTACTTCTTCGATTTCTCTTTCCATCTCATTATTTTTCTCACTTTGAAACATCAAAATGGAATTGCTGTCTCTTTTGACAGTATCAATCTTTTTCTCCAGTCTGCTTAGTTTTCTCCTGTTTAGTGCAGTAAAAGCTACTGCAAATCCTGCAAGGAAAACTTCCACAGATAAAAAGAGTCTTTCTTTATTTTCTGTTGTTTTCATCTTATCCTCCTTAATGCGAGTTCATCACGCTTTTTGCAAGCGTTCCGCTCTTTAACATCATCAGTCCCAGTAATACGGCATATCCGAGTACCATAAATATGCTCGTGTGTATGTCCGTAAAGTTTATCGTTTTAACCAATACTGCATAAATTCCAAGACAAACCATTAGAATCAATCCCTGAAGCCCTAAAGCAAACAGTCCTTTGATATAGTTTGTTCCTATCTGCCCCCATTCTTTGTTTCCCATCGTCGCAAAAGGAATGGCTGAAACAGATGAGTACACATAGATTTCAAACATTCTTCCATAAACTACAAGCATAATCACGATGGATATTGCCTGTATTGCAACTTTTACAAGTGAGATTTCAAACAGAATCATTAAAAGCTCACCCAGTTCTTTATCCTTTATGGAGTCCACCATCTGAACAATCTGATCTCCGGAAACGGTGGCAGAGGTATTGATTACCCCTGCCGCTTTGTTTACCATACTTTGTGCAACATCAAAAACCGCCATTGAAAACTCAAAGGCATGGGAAACCAACCATACAGCTATCCACATCTTGATGATGTATTTGAAAAACTCAAAGGTGTCCGTATCGTGCATATTGTTCTTTTGCATAACCATATTGATAAGCTCGATACAAAGGACTGCCGTTATGATTAGTCCCGCTATGGGAATAATAACGGAGTCATTGATACTTTTGATAAAGTTAAATACTTCTCCGTTCCACCCCATAGGTGTCTTTCCTACATCTGTCGCAACGCTGTTTACCTGATTGTTTATGTCAAGAAACATTGACTCTAAGTTTGCCTTGATACCTCCGAGCAGAAGTTCTCTGAAAAATTCTTCTATCTTATCGAAAATACCAAACATAGATTTCTCCTTACTTCAAAAGATTTGCAAGCAACGGAATAAGCTTTAAGCCGATAAGGACAATGCCGCCTCCAGCCATAAGCTGCTTTATACCCTGTGATTTTGCTCCGGGATTGTCATTACCGTACCCTTCCATCAGGTTGATAACTCCCCATGCACCAAGTCCTGCACCTACCGCCATAACTAATATTTTTAATACATCTACCGCCTGTGTAAAAAATTCCATTTTATTCTTCCTCCCTATTTTCTTTCTTCTCAATTTTGTTGTATGACTTTACTACAAAGTTTTTGTAAGTCTTACCGTCTTTTTCACGCTCTTTGAAATATCCAAAGATATGAATGAGATCGCCTTTTTCAAAGTCTTTTGCTGTTTCTGTCTTCTCGCCATAGGCTGCACAGTTGATATATTCTTTGCCTTTTCCGTATTTTTTTACAAGAGTAAAGTTTGCAACTTCTACTGTTTCCTCATCTTTTTCAAAACTTGAAAAAGTAGGCTCTGCAACCAAGTTGGCATTGATGTTAATCATTTCCTGCTTCATTTGTCTTTATCTCCTTTTTCTTTTCAATAAAAAAACGACTGAAAGTTTTATTTTCCAATCGCTGATAATTTTGATATTTAATTTTCCTCGATTTATATATGTCGGACTTCTTATCCTTATCATATCTTCTCCTTTTTAAGCATAAAAAAGACGATAGCGATTTACTTTCTACCGTCTTAATGTGTTTATAAATAAATATTTTGTATTAAACTAACTGAAACATCATTATTTTTGTTTTTTTATTCTACTTTCTATAATTTTAATTTGTTTTTCAGATATCTTTTCTTGTGCCTTAAAATATTCATTATAATGATTGTTTTCTAATAAAAAAGAGAGACTTTTAGGCAATTCGCTTTTATGTGGCTTTATTATTTTTCCTAACTTATATTGCTTCATACCATTAGTTTCTCCCCATACAGTTGTAATAAAAATAAAATATGGAACTTGAACAAAAGTAAATGCAAATTTAAATGCATCTTCCTTATCAAATGTCTTAAAATCTATTCCTATATTATCCCATATTCGCATTTTAATATTTTCAAAAAATTTTATTTTTTTTGTAGGAATAATAAATTGTTGTATTTTACGAATTTCGTCCATATTTTCAGTATCAAGTATCACTCTCCATTTTTCAATAATTTTGTAAACTTCATTTTTTTCATTGACTGTTAATGTAGTTTTATCATTTTCCAATGTATAAAGCATAACACGCCAAGCAATAGAAAGTAAAAAATATGACACATTATCATCCCTTGAATTAAAACAAATTTCACCCTCTTTTTTAACTGTTTCTAAATATATATTATTTGAAAAATATGTTTCATACTTACTAAATAATTCTTCGCATCTTCCACATAACAAAGATGTTTTCAGTCCATCCTGAACACCTTTATTAGGATTAATATTCTGCCTCATTATTCCTGTCAAAGATTTCTTTTTTATAGTATTATAAAACATTTTTGATACTATATGACTTTCCTTTAGTGGCATTTTTTCACAATTACAAAGTCTGCAATTTTCCATTTATTTTATCTCCTAAAAAGTTAAATTTATCTAAGTTTAATAATTATATCAGAGATACCCAGTCATATACAATCCTAATTATAGTTTTATAATTTCATAATAACTGTATCCTTATTTAGTTTAGCCTTGCCCCTTCTTTTCATATAGCTTTCTATATCAAACAGGTTCTTTTTATCGTAATCCTCCAAGAGTTTGTAATTCTTATGCTTTGTAATATCAATTTTATCTGAAAGAAAAGGTCTTACCCCTCTTAGCTGAAAAATACACTTACCTCCATCCATAACAGTTATCTCATCTTGGCTCATCAGTTCTTTTCCGGTCTTTTGGTAATTTAGTCCGAAAGATTTTTGATTTGACCTTGTTTCTGATGTGTTATACAGGTCTATGGTTTCCTTGCCAAGTGTTTCAGATAGCTCTTTAAGTGTTGTTTTCTCTTTGCCACCTAAGAATAGGGTACTATCACAGTTGCCCACGATTGTATCGGCGTTATCCTTGTAGATTGCCTTTAGCTGAGATTGTGCTTGAAGAATTATACTTGCAGATATTTCTCTACTTCTGATGGTTGCAATCAGCTTTTCAAACTTTGGAATTAATCCAATATTAGCAAACTCATCCAAAAGACACCTTACATGGATAGGTAATCTTCCACCATAAACATCATCCGCCTTATCACAAAGTAGGTTAAATAACTGTGAGTACATAATGGACACTACAAAGTTAAAAGTATCATCGGTATCGGAGATGATGACAAATAGGGCTGTCCTTCTATCACCTAATGTATCAAGCTCCAGCTCGTCCTCTTTCATCAAGTCCCGTAGTTCCTGAATATCAAATGGAGCAAGTCTTGCACCACAAGATATAAGGATAGATTTCGCAGTTTTTCCCGCAGCAAGTTTGTACTTTTTATATTGTTTCACCGCAAAGTGTGTAGGTTCTTTCTTTTCCAATGCTTCAAAGAGTCTGTCAATCGGATTCATATAGGTTTCATCATCTTCTCTGACTTCTGAAGCGTCTATCATATCAAGGAGAGTAGCGAAGTTTTTTTCTTCCTTTGGAGCTTCATAGAAGATATATCCGATAAGGGCTGTATAGTAGAGTTTTTCGGCTTTCACCCAAAAATCCTCACCTGCTTTTTCTCCCTCACCTTTGGTATTTGCGATGATTGTCTGAACCAATTTTAAAATATCTTTCTCAGAACGAATATAGGCAAAGGGATTGTATTTCATAGACTTTTTGAAGTTAATGGTATTTAAGATTTTTATCTCATACCCATTATCTTCAAGCATTTTGCCACACTCAAGGACTATTGTTCCTTTCGGATCGGTTACACAATAACTACTGTGCATTTGCATTAGGTTCGGTTTCACATAAAATCGAGTTTTTCCACTTCCAGATCCACCGATTACAAGTACATTTTTATTTCTTGCATACTTTGGATTTGCCGGTCTGCCATTCATGGTTAATCGTTCTGTTTGTGTTAGCAAGATGTTGTTTTGAAACTTCTCATCTACATACGGCTCGATGTCTTTTTTATTTCCCCATCTTGCCGAGCCATACTCTTTTCCTTGTCTGAACTTTTTCGCATTTTTCCCTTTGGTATAGACGATGAATTTAATTAAAGCTGCTATTCCCATCCCCATTAAAATATCCGTAGGATGAATACTTGGGAGAAAACTCATCGTATTAAGCTCAAGTATTCCTTGAAATATCCTGTCAATCACATCTCCACCGGTATAGCTTCTCACATGATGAGAGAAAATATTTCCTAAACAGAAAAATACAAGATAGGGAATATTGTGTTTAACAAACTTTACCTTATCATGCACCTTGAATAAGCCTTTTATGTCTTTTAGTATCTTTTCTATCATAGGCTTTGCTCCTTTTGCTTATTTTTAATCTTTTCTTTGGAAACAGTATTTTTTGCCATCTCCTTAAACTTCTCAATATTTTTATGAATGGACTCTTTCCTCTCAGCCTTTCTTTCTGATGTTGCAAGGGCATTTTTAAAGGATTTCTCCATAATTTTCATATCTTTTGCCTGAAAAAATACGGAGTATTTTCCTGTTTCCTTGTCTTTCATCACTGAAAACTTAACACCGTATTTGTTAAGCTCTTTTTTCAGTTCTTTCAGCTCTGCTTCTTCTACCGGTATTTCCTCAAGCTGTCCTTTTTTCGCCATATCTTTGAGCTTGACTTCATTTCCGTTTACTTTGACAAGTTTTTCAAGTCCTCCCAGTTTCTCTGCTTCTTTTATCAGTTTTTTCAACAAATTCAAAAGAAGTTTTCCTGTTACTTTGACAGCCTTAACTTCAAGGCTTAGTGTCTTTCTTGCAATTTCTTCGTTAATCACATTCAATATCCTCCTCATATCATAACTTACAATGGCAGAGTAATGTGCATCTATCCCACTTGGTACATTATATGCTGCTGTTAGGACAAATGCTCTGATATTCCTAATCTTGTATTCATTTTTCTTAATAACATCTGACAGATACTCCAAATGCTCTTATGATATTTTTCACCAAAAAAGACGATAGTTTTTATCTATCGCCTTTTGTAACTATTTTTACAAAATTTTTATAGCTTCATTGATTCCCTGTATAAAAGCTATGATTGCAGCTCCTATCATCGGTATTCCGTAAGGACTCAGCAAAAACCCTAAAACCAATGCTTCTATAGCGATTGCAGTTTTACCTTGAATAAATGAGCCTACTGCTGCAAATACACACATCAGCATTAACAAATACAGTATTGCTGTCCCTATGCTAAGTAAGAATGTCAGAAAGGCAGTTAAAATACTTAACATTATGCTGATTGGAAACACTATTATTTTTAATATCCATCTCATTTATTCTCCACCACCTTTACTGATGAAATAACCGGCATAATGGTTTGAAATACTTTTTTACATATCATAAAAGCCTCCTTTTCTGACACTATAAGAGCCACCCTGTCCTGACTGCACCACATTCTGACAAAATGTCCAGAAGTTATATATTTCTTCTTTTGGACTTTTTGTCCAAAAGTTTCCTGATACAATGCAGATAAGCTCTCTATTACGATACTGATTATTTTTAAAATCAACATAATAACTTTAAACAATGCCCTTTTCATGCCATCCCCCTCCATACATATCGTGCTGTACCTCTTGCTGATAGTAATGATTAATTGTGTTAGGCGCATTGTAAAGTGCTGTTACCATATATGCCTTAATATTGGTAATCTTGGTTGTGGTATTCTTCATACAATAAATAACATAATTCAAATGGGAACTGTTTAACTTTAGGTATTTTGCTTTTACGAGTTCATACGGATACTCGTCCCCACCAATTCTTACTGTTTTATGCTTAACACAAACTACTTCACAGATGATCCCAAAAAGTTCATCATACAGTTCCCTGTCCTGATTCTCACTATATTGCATATAGTGATCGTATTCTATCTTCTCTTTAATGATATCTATGTATGTGTTGACATCAATCACATCAACCGTTTTCTCCATTTCATCATCAGATTGATTGATAGGATGGAATTCTTCGTCAGAAATATCTGTAGAAGTATATGAATATGTATATCCATTTTGGGATATACCTGTATCCCACTTTGTAGGGATGGTATGATCCTTTTCGTCATAACCTGCCTCCAAATTTGTAGATACCTGTTTCCCTTTTTGGATACCCCTCCCTCCCAAAATTTCCATAGGGCTATCTGATTTTACAGGAAGGCTCCCTCCCATTTTGTTATCAGATACATCTGCATATGAATTGTTCGTCCCCTTCATAGCAGGTATTTTATCTGGGAATGTCAGCTGGTAAAGTATATCCGGTTTTAGTTCCACATACATCACATTATTGCATACAAGCCCGTCTCCATAACTAATTGTCCGAAATTCTCTCTTAATTACCTGTAATTTTTCCAGTTTGTCCATTGCGGTCTTTACTGTTTTCTTAGATTCTCCAAACAAATCCGCATAATACTGATAGCTCTGTCTTAAAATATCCTCCGAAAATTTCTTTTTCCAACCAAGAATCTGTCCTGTTCCCTGATCCCGCACCTCTGAGGGACGATACCAGTAAACAATATCTGCCAAAATTACAATCGCAAGAAGATATGGTTTACCATTCTCCTTTGTAATTGTACTGTACCATATAGCCGGAACAATGTTTCCAGAGATATTTATAGAACCCATTGCATCAACAATTATATTACCGCTGGTTAAATATCCCATAATCAAGCACCCACTTCCTGTTTCCATTTATCAAGAAGTGAAATGATAATATTTTCAATCTCCTCATTGGAATAACTCTCTGAAAAATATTTGCATATCTTATCAGATTTCATTGTAAATTTTCTTTCATTTAGCTTCTCTTCTGTCAATATCAGCCTCACCATGGCAGGTGTCAGTTCTCCACTCTTTCCATACTTCTTTAATTTTCCGGATTGTGCTGTGCTGACATTGCAGAACTGTTCTTCTAAAACTGTCTCTATCCATTTCTGTGCTTCTTCTGACAAAAAAGATATATCTACGCCCTGTGAAAACCCTATTTTTTTGCTATCCACCATCTCAAGAATCCTATCAGACAGCCTTGCCAGCCAAATATAACGCTGTACCTTTTTAGCATTTTCTCCAGCAGCTTCCCCTACTTTATCAAGCGTATTCTCATCTGATTTTTTCCCCTGATGCTTCATGGCTTCATATTTCATCTTATAAGCTTTTGCCTTTTCACTTGGTAAAATATCCTCTCTTTGGATATTTGAATCCACCATGATAATTGTAGCTTCATCATCGGAATAGTTTCTTACAATAATCGGCATTTCTGATTTTCCAGCTCTCTGTGAAGCACATTTTCTACGATGTCCGGAAATCAGCTCATATCCTCCACCGGTTCTCGGTCTTGCAATTCCCGGTACAAGTACACCATATTGAAGAATACTTTCTGTGGTTTCCTCCATCTTTTCATCATCAGCCACATGGAAAGGATGATTTTTAAAATCATGCAATTCAGTTAATGGAACATTGATGACCTGTTCTGTACCTGCCATCCGCATATCACTACTGCCAAATAAATCATCAAAACTGTTCAGCTTTACCTTTGTGGCACTTCCATTCTTACTCATCACCAATCACCTCCTCCGTCAGTGATTGGTAGGCACTCGCTACCTTACCATTCGGATCATGCTTATAAATACTCACACCTTCAGCAGAAATCTCCGCAGCCCTTACCGACATTGGAATACTGTTTTCAAATATCCGCACTCTGTTTCCATAATTTTCAATCAATAAATTGCTAATGTCCTTGGCATAGTTGGTACGGTTATCAACCATTGTAAGTAAAATCCCCTCAATCTTAAGCTTTGGATTTATCTGTCGCTTTACCTTTCCAATAGTTTTAATAAGCTGTTCCAGACCTTTTACCGGCAGATATGCTGCCTGTACCGGAATTAAGATACTGTCAGCACAAGTAAACGCATTTATTGTAATCATACCAAGTGATGGCATACAGTCAATCAGAATGTAATCATAATTGGCTTTCTGCTGTTCTATGTAAGTTCGCAGTACCGTTTCTCTGCTCATAACATTCACAAGCGAGGTTTCCAAGCCAGAGAGCTCAATATTTCCCGGCATGAAGTCTACACCTTCCTCATGCTTTAAAATGCCTGGCTCTGGGCTTTCTTCATCATTTATTATATTTGACATAATAGTTGCAAGCGTAATTTCCAGTCTGTCCGGCTCCTGAATACCAAGGCTTGCCGTAAGACTTCCCTGCGCATCTGCATCTATCAATAAAACTTTCTTTCCCTGCTTTGCCAGACCGATTCCAAGGTTACTTGTTGTTGTGGTTTTACCCACTCCACCCTTCTGATTTGCAATTGCTATAACTTTACACATGATAAAATTCTCCTTATTCTCTACTATTGTTTTTTCACATTGCTTTTCTTCACTTCCGCATAAGCTCTGTAATATTTGCTTGTTCCTTTATTGCTATAAAGCTCCGATATCTCTAATACTTCAATTTTTGGATGACGTTGTAAGATTTTCTGAAACCATACAATGTCATTCTTTGTTCCCATAAATCTAACTTTTAACATTAATCTGTTCCTCCAAATAAGGCATACAGTTACAGGTTATAAGTTGTATACTCCGGATAGCGTATCTGTATCGCCTGCCAAAAGAAAGGTGCATAGGCACAGCAGAACAAATCCTCCACTGTATACCGCCTGCACTCGTTTACCTGTTCCTCTGTTTCTGTGTAATCATCTACACTCGGTGTGCTGTTGCAATACAGGTTAAATGCCATTCTTACCACCTTCATACTGCCACTGGTCTGCCAGCCTTCATGCAGACACTCTGTTTTTACACATCCTGTCTTAAAATCATAAATGTTATTGATATTTCTTCTTGTATCATCACTGATACCGAGGCAATAGCAAAGTGCTTTGTGGTACACATCCTGATACTGCACCTTTTTTAATTTTTCGTAGTAGAATTTTTCATGTGCTTCGCTGATAAAATTGATTGTCTGTTCCTTTTTGTTTTCTGCTCCTAACGCTGTGTTGTTCATGCTCTGATCCTCCTTTAGATAAATAAAAAGGACTTCACTAATTGTTTTCACAACTAATAAAGTCCTAAGTTTCATATTCATTTCTAAATTCGTGCTAGGGATTTCTTACTAATTTATTGTTTTAGTAAATTCTTAGTAAATTCTCCTCTTAGAGTCCAAAATATACGATAAATTCAAGGTTTTCAGGATTTGGGGAAAATGTTGCCGTGGCAGATGAAAAGTATCTTAATCATATTTGAAGTGCCTCCTAAAATGCTGTATCTTACTCCGATTTATCCCGATTTGTCAAGTATATCAGAGCCTATTTTTATACCCCTACTCTATCATAAAAATATGAATTTTTCATCTCCTATTTCCCGAATAGAAAAACGGACAGAAAAACGCCCTGCCGCAGCAGAGCGTCCATCGTACGTCATTATTAGTTTCATATTCCAAGAACGGGTTGCGGTCATCAGCATCTCCTTAATACATACTGCCGCTGCCTTTATTAATTATATGCTACTCCAGTATAATGATTCCAAATTTTCTTGATAGTTTTTAAAAATACTTCTCTGACGAGTTTTAAATGTAATACTTCGTAAAAAATCTCTTTTATTTATATCCCATTCAAAAAATTGGTCGGTATTATTCTTCAAAAAATCCAAGAATATATTTCCTAGAATATCTCCTGGGTTTTGAGCTGTATTACTTGCAATATTAGAAATAACCCCATTAATTTTATTTTGCTCAGTAGGTAATATATGTGGTGACTTATTAAAAATAAGCACCCACCAAAATTCTCTATATGTATAAATGCTCTCTGTTTTTACTATAGCGTCTATTCTTTCAAGCAAAGTTTCAATAATAATATTTCTAATTTCATTGTAATATTTACCGTTATATTGAGAATACAATAAATATGATGCCCACAATATTGGATCATCCTTAACAATAAGTTGTTCGACTATCTTTGCTTCCTGTCGATAAGGAATCTCTATCTTTGCTTGATGACAAAATAGAATAAGATTCACAATATCATTAAGATTGGATTTTTCAAAAATAAAAGAATACCTTTCAAAAAGATTTTGTAATTTATCCCTCATTTCAAAGATATCAAATTCGTCCTTAACATAACTTATTATCGACAAAAGTCTCTGAGTATTATTGTAATTAGGAAAAAATGAATACACATACAATACCAATTCAAGAAAATTAAATACTACAGTTTCTGAAATATCATCTTTAAAAATACGAACATTTTTCTTGTTTTTTCCAACTTTGTTTAATAAGGTCCCTAAAAAATAAGCAACTATTGTTTTATCCTTACTTTCATACTTACAGATCAATTCATTAAACTGATTCATAATAATCCTCTTGATGACTGAAAGACTTTCTGATTTCAATAAATATGGTAAAAAATCTTCTTCAGTATTATCAGATTGATGTTCCATAACATATTTTTTTCTTTCATCTTTAGAATTAAACAACAATGTAACCGCTCTATTGGTAAATAGATTTGTTTCATTTAACCATTGTTCCAATACAAATGGCACTTTGTTTCTATATATCTTGGCATCATTCAATCTTAGCAAATACTTTCTTGATGCTTCTGAATATAATTCCACTATTTCATTTGCAAGCTTTTCGGAATCCGCAAATATAAAGACATCATCAACATAACGATAGATATTGTAATTTTCATCAACCACAATACTCTTATTAAGTAGCATGCTGAATACATCCCTATCAATGGTCTGTAAAAGCATTTCTGCAACCATACGCGAAAACTCCGGTCCAACTACTATTCCATTGGATGTCCTAGCGTTTATATTCATTAATACACGATCGATTGCAGAATAAATACTTCCATTTTTAAAGTTTTTAGTATCATTTACATCTTTGCCAATTATCCAATTAAATGTGTGGGTATATATGCTGTCAAAACAGGCTTTATAATCTGTTCTGATAAAATACTTGTATTTACTATTTAATACAAGCCACTCTTCTGAAGAAGTAAATGCGGCTATCGACTTATACGGACCAATATTAAAATAAATTCCCGTTTGTTCTATTATTCCTTTTCCTGTATTATCTGATAAATCTGCAAAGTATTTTGTTACAGATTTATTCTTATTTTTATAATATAAATCATTATTCTTTTTATGATATCGTAACGAATATATAGAGTTTTTTTGCAACAGAGTAAGCATCTCCTTTTGATAAGCGCTGATAAACAAAAACAATTGTAATGCTCCTAATGGTTGCAACAAGCTAATTAAACGTTCAGAATGAAGTTGCTTCATAATAGTATAACCCAATGGCATAGTTACCCAATTCCTATTACCACTAAAAACTTCTTTGTTTTCATTTTTTAATTTAATAATCAATTTGATCATCTCATTTGTTTCATCATTCTTAGTAACTAAATATTCATAAAAATAGTGATACGAAAACTGCTCTGATAATTCTGAAGGCAATACATCTGTTAATATGTAATCCAACTGATTTCTTTCAATATTATCTAAATTCATTGACTTTTCACCTATCCAGTTTTAATATAAACAATGAGTGGTATACCACTCACGTAATATTTATATTACACACGTAAGCGGTACAATGTTAACACGTTGTGCTGAGTAACACCATACTTCCTAGTATGGTGCTACTCTATTTTTATCGTTTCTAAATATTTCACTAATATACTATAATAGCTATCCCCTGAACCAGAATATGATGGTTCTAATTTTTTTAACCACTTAATCAGCGTGCTCCTTGACACTCCTATGTTATACTGAAATACAATACTTCTATTTCTTTTCATTGTTGAAAACATGTTATATATACTCTCACGATTAGATGCTTGCTTCAAAAAATATGGCATTATTTTTAAATTGTGTTTATTCATCAAATCCGTATATAAGTCTTTTAAGAACTTTTCAGTAGTTGGTATTAGCGCATCAATATGGTATTGTAATTCGTTATAGTTGGCTACAATACCTTTTGTTAACCAATCAAATGTATGGCCACCAATAGTCCTTCCAATTACAACTCTTGATGAGTATATTTTAATTCTTTGTCTTAGTAATTCCTCATTCTTATCTTTCGAATACTGTATTATGGCTCGCTCAATAATTCCACTATATTTTCTTCTTTTCTTTTCAGTAATTCCATATTTGAAAGTAATTTCATCTCTACCTCTATTATTTATTTTAAAATTCAACTCAAATTCATATCCCAAAAAAGATATCACCTCACTGGGATTTGCTATCATATTTCTTTTAGCAATATATGAGAACTTACCTGGTGATGTTGCTAACTTAACAGGCGAATCACCAAATACCTCATGAATTGTTGAATCTATAAGTTTTAAGAATTTATCTTTAGAAATATATTTATTCATTATTAGCAAAATGTCGTCCACATATCTCTCATAAAAAAAGATACCATGTTGAGATAGTTTTGCCTTTATTCGTTCATCAAAATCTCTACATACAATTTCTGTCATTCCATTGGATAAGCAAAGCCCTGCATAACAATACTTAAATTCATTTGTATATAGTTCAAGTAACTCTTTATCATACCTTTTAAGTACTGAATTCTGAATATAATTATCATAAACATGCTTAACCAAAACACTATCAAAAAATGATTTAAAATCAGCTCGTATTATTACAAAATCATTCATATCCTTAACTACAGGAAGTATATTAAAAAGTATATTCATTATTCTTCTACGACTTGAATATTTTACATGAAATACTGAATCCATCTGTTTTTTTAAATATTGACAAAGAATATCTTCACAAGACAATTTCGAATAACTGAATACAACCCTTCTCTTCCCTTGCTGTGTAAACACTTCTCTCTTATATGATGAAAAGTCAAATTCTCTTTTTTCAATGTGTTCCAAAAGTTCTGTAGATTTTTTATCTACTTGAGCATCTGTAAGTGAGAAATCTCTTTGCCTCACTAAATATTCTATTTGCTGTTTACTTACCATATATAGTTCCTTTCAACGACAAAGGTTATATCCATAAACAGTATCGTCCTCAATACGATGAAGCATAAAATATATATTAGAAAAAAATTTATTCTTCTATATCCTAATTCCCTTAGCTTTGGATTATCACAAATTTTTATGCTTCTGGCAACATTTGGCAAACTTACCTTTGTTGCTTCAAAATCATTTAATAAACTTATTGCAGCCTGCTCACTTTTCTTTTTAAACAAAAGATATGTGATGAAACTATCACAATCATTCTCTGCATTCTGCATCAATATAATCTTATAATCCATACTTTGACCTCATATCTGAAATCGCATCATCTGCATCTCTAAACTTTTTTCTGTTCTCTATATCTTTTATGTTTTTCCAGCAGCTCTTTCTCATTCAAAGGTAGATATGAGTTTGATTATATCTGTCTTTTTATTTCAAAAGTAAATCAATTTGTGGCAACAGCTTGTGTTAAAAAATCCTAATCGCCGTTGTTGTATCTGTACCTAAATCCCTAAATAGAACATCAGATTTACTCTTTAGCCCCTCTTCAACCCTTGCCTGAATTGTACTGGCCATGTTTTGTGCCTCACTTTCATCTACTTATATAAAGTATAATGCTAAAACATTGCTATTTCAATATATATACATTATTTTTACATAGACAATCATTGATTATATTTCATCTCAAAACAATTATATTCTAGCTACATTTAGGATTTTATTCCAAAAATATCTACAACCCATCTAAACTCCTCTTCCAGCGCATCCCAGTCGGTGTTCCTGTCATCCTCCATTGTTTCCACAATCGAATTATAATATTCCAACTTCTCTTCTATATAATTATTTATCGCTTCAACCCTTGGGCCTTTTTCGGATTCAGGCATTTTCACCTTCTTTGCAAGTAAATCCTCTACCGCTGTCTTCATGTCTTCCTCAAGAACGGTATTAACCAATTCATCAAAAAGTACCGGCGGTGGGCATTTCTTTTCTTCAATCCATTTACAGGCAAGAATAGGTCTCAGCACGTAAAAATACTTTTTATAATTTACCATATCATCACATAGATAATCGTAGTAGTTCTTTTTTGCCGTACCGTAGTAATGATAAAGTGCCGATTTACATGCAAAGTATTTGCATGCCGTTCTCTCGTAAAGCTCTTTCCACTCATCCGTTGTATAATACACAATAGGAGAATTGCTCCACTCAAATAATGTGGCATTGGACTTGTGAAAGTGCTTCAACGCCTTTTTTAAATCCCATCCGTTGATATCAAGTACCTCGTTTAATTCCCAATCGATAAAGTCCTTGTTCTCTCTAAGGGATAAATAAAAGTTTTTATTGCGAACATAGATAAATCTCACATCATAATCGCTGTCGGGCGAGGCAAATCCCCAAGCTCTGCTTCCAGATTCAATAGCGTGTAGCACTTTTATATTCTCTTTTTCTTCTATTTCTCTGATTTTAGAAAGAATCTGTTCTTCTATATTCTCTTTATAATTATCATATCTCATCACGAATCACCCTTTCATTTATTGTCATAACCAATTCCTGCACACTTTTAAAATCCGGTTCATCCGGTAATTGCGTATGCTTGGAAGCGTAATACAGTTTCTTTTCATACTCTCTCATCATATCATAGAAGCTGTCCGAAAAAGTTCCCTCATCTGTTTGATATTTTCCAAAACGGATATCCATCAACAATTCATGTTCTTTTTCTCTGTATGTATTGATTTCTCCCTTTTCCAGTATATCAATGGCCATCATAAATAATCTCATAAGATGCATGGCGTGCTTATTTAAATGAAGATCATCTTTCTTTTTATTTCTCTTGCCTATTTTATCATAGTCTTTTACAACATTTGACATTGTATTCCACATACTTACATAATCTCTTAGCGGATAGTGACTCAACTTGGCATTGACAAATATCTCAGTTTCAAGTTCCGGATTAACCGCCTTGTCTATAAAAATTTCCAGACTTCCGTTTTCAAAGTTCTTATAACTTGAGTTAAAACTGTACATTGCATTCTTTACAGAATTAAAAATATGCTGCTCCTTTTCACTTTGTGGAAATGTGTCTCTGGCAAGTGCATTCTGTAATCTTCTAAGTTGCGCATCCGCATACCCTCCAAATGACTGAATAGCTCTTTTTGATAAAAACAATCTTTTATTATCAAGAAGCATTTTCCCGATATCATTAAGATAGAGATAATTATCCGGTGCAAGTCCAAGCAAATCTATTGTATTCGGATTACAACTCAAAAGTAAATTCACCATTTTATTGAATGCATAGATAACGGTATCCGTATTATCGTCCACATACTGTTCAAACTGTGTAAGTCCTATAAGATCCGATTTTTGATTGAGTGTAATTCCTCTTATATCTATATCGCTGCTTTCTATATTTGTCCCATATGCATAGCTTCCTGCAAGCCCAAGCAAAATCACATGCTTTCCAAGATGCTCATTAGTATTTATAAAATCATATTCCGGTTTATTTAAAATTGCTCTGTAGTCGGTCATAATACCTCTATTCCTTATCAAAAGCCATCAGAATCATTTAATTATAAAATCAGATTTTACATTGAAAGCTTATCTACTTTAAAAATTATCTATTTGACTTTAAAATTCTTTGTACATATTAACAGTTAAAAAAAAAGAACCCGACGCATCAGGTTCTTCTAGGTGTAATCCAAAGATGTCCACCGCAATTCTTCATCCCATTATACTAGCTTTTTATAACATATGCAAGGGATTCATGATTTACTAATAAATTTTTTCAAAGCATTTTTTCAAAGCACTCATATTATTTCTGTGTTGTGTTCCGACTACTTGACTATATATATTTATAGGAAGTTCATTCCTCAAATATTCTGTCTGCTGTTGGTATTAAGTTAAAAACTGCTTACGGGTCTTCAACAGTTTGTTACATGCCATACTACATGTTTATTGGAAAATGCATGTTTTTAGCTTTTTGTATTGTAAGTAATTAAAAAAGTCAAAAATGAATAACCCATTTCTGACTTTCTTAATGCTATATTGATTTTACACACACCTATTTTTCAGACATAGTGCCCTTCTACAGAGAATCTAATAAGAAAGCAAACCTTTCAGTACCGTAGCACATCCGTCAATTACAGGAGTCGAACTATCTAACATAATATTATAATTATTGTAATCATTCCATTTTCGTGCAATATTGGCATAATAATACCCAGCTCTTCTCTTATCGAACCGTTTTCGAACGCATTCCACCACCTCTAATTCCTACTTTCTTATACCCCTATACAATAATCACATGCTTTACTTGTACTAATCTTGCCGTCTTCTTTTATCTATCTCCAACGCTACCTTGGCAGCTACATAAAAATCATCTTTCCGGAGAATATTTCTTTTATCCAATTCATAAAACAACCTCTCATATCCAAAATAATTTCTCGGTATTTTTAATATTCTCTTTCCTCCTGAATAGATTT